>JAIEOG010000426.1 GCA_019750655.1 bacterium | reverse complement strand
CGTACGGTTTGAAAAAGGAAAGGTTACTCGCTTAGTGAATGCGGACTATTACCGGTTTTCCACGTTACTCTGGGATGCGCAAAAGCAGCGGCTTTTCGTGGCGGATAGAAATCCAAAAGATCCTGGCATCCGAGTCTACGATCGGGAAGGGAAAGAGATGCTAGAGCATTTCATTCGACTCGATTTACCACCGTTTTCGATGCTGCTGAAGGGGTCAGGGGCCGCGGCGTTGCCCGGCGCTTCGGAATGAGATCTGCGGAGAGGCTTCGGTACGCAAGATGAAGTCCCAACGGATGCGCACAAGTCCATCCGCGTCTACCATGCCCTTGGGTGGATTGGGGAAGGGGGCGGCTTGGTAGAAAGCGTCTGTTGCTGCGGAGTCTAAATCTTCAAAGCCGCTCGTGCCCAGTCGGGAAATCTTCGTGACCGTGCCGCGTTCGTCCAGCAAGACGAGCAACTGCGTCGTAAGCTCGGCATCTTTCATGGCGGTGCCTTTGCTCCAGAGCATCGCCAATTTTCGTTCGACGTTTGGTTTCCAATACTGGCGCAGAGTTTCTTTGATGCGGTTGTAATAGGAATAGAATTTGAATTCGCGTGTGCTGAGCAAGGTCTTGTCGCCGGTGCGGACGTCATTTAAATGATCGTCGGTAGCTGCGAGAGCTCCGCCGTCACCGGTGAGGCCTAAATCTTTCATCGACAGTGTCTTCCAATTGCGCTTGATGCCAGCGTTCTTGTTCGCGGGTTGAGCGGCTTCGCCCATATCACCCGGTCGCTGCGCGTTTTTTTCTGGTTCGCCTGTCGGAGGCGGTACGTTGTTCTTGGAAGCTGTGTTCTTCAGGCCCGTGCCGGTTTTTTCTCGGAAATCGTCGGTGAGCTTGGCGCGCGTATTTTCCGCAGCTTGGTTCTTTTCGCCGAGGAAATTTGTGTTCGGATCGATTTTGTCGTTGTTGGCTTTCTCGGTTTCAACGACTTGCGGCTTCTTCTCGCTCTTCATCGGAGGCGGTTTTTTCTGCGCTGCTTCGTCAGTCGGGGGAAGATCAGACAGTTCGATGGCGGTGAGTTTGGAAAAATCGAAAGGCTCTGGCTCGGAATAGTTTTCCCAGAGAAAGAACACGTGGAGCAAAAGCGAGACGACGAAAAAGACTAGCGTCGGTCGCTTCATCCACTGGAATTTAGTCCGCAGACTCACATCGGCCTTTTCGGCTGAAACGCAAAAAAAATTGAGGGCTTGGACGGGCGATTTATCTCTCACGCAGAAGGTTCGATAAGAGAGCGGGGGAGGCGGAATTCTGTGGGGCTTTGGGCAAAACTGACACAGCCTGTCGGACTGGTGTTCCGGTCGCAGGAAATCGCCTTTGCTTTCACGCGTTATGGGCTTGCGGGCTCGTTGGGCGCGTTAGGGTGGGAGGCCGGCAAGCAAGGCTTGCGGTTTGTTGGCGTGCCTGCGGGTAAGCCTCAAGGGTTCGATGCGGCCTTCGGTCGCAATCTTGCGGTTACCTTCACAAAGTTAGGGCCTACGTTCATTAAGCTCGGGCAAGTGCTCGCCTCGCGGCCAGACCTGGTTGGGGAAGCCGTCGCCGAAGAACTCCGGGTGCTCTTCGACCGCGTCACCCCTGTGTCGTTTTCCGAAATTGAACGCATACTCAAACGCGAGTTCGGTGCAAAAAAATACGCCAAAGCTTTTCGCGCGGTGGACCCTGAATCCCTAGCCTCGGCGAGTATTAGCCAGACCCACAAAGCCTTGCTGGCGGATGGCACGCCCGTCATTTTGAAAGTCCAGAAGCCCGGCGTCGATCGCCGTGTGCGGCAAGATCTCCAGTTGCTAGCAGGTTTTGTAGCTCCCTTAGATAAGGTCTACCCGCAATTGCAGTTGAAGATGGTTTTTGCGGACTTCGAACGCGCCACATTGGCAGAAATCGACTACAAGCAGGAAGCCGCGAATATCGACAAATTCCGGCGCAATTACCGAAAGATTTTTAGCGCCGCCAACGCTGTTTTTCCAAAGTACTACCCGAACCTTCTCACGCAGCATGTGATTGCGCTCGAGCCTATGCGAGGCCACAGCGTGGGAGCTCTCAAGAAAGGCAGCACCGTGGCGCGGGCGGCTGCCGAGCAGAGTCTAGCGGCATTGTTCGAGCAGATTTTTGATCACGGCTTTTTCCACGCCGATCCGCACGCCGGAAACCTGTTTTTCCAGCAGGACACTGGCCAAGTGGGATTTATCGATATGGGCTTGGTCGGGCAGCTTCAGCCCACGGACAAAAAACGGTTTCTCAAAGTAATCTTGGCTGTATTGAAACGGGATCGTTCTAAGTTAGCGCGCTCGCTCTACGACCTCGGTACGCCTAGTAAGAAAACGCGCTATGACGCTTTCGAAAAAGATGTCGATGCCATGATCGATGAGCATGCGGGTAAAGGCGCGCAGATTTCTTTGGAAAAGCTTGTGGGCCAACTCTTGGCTGTCGCTCGGAAAAATGGCCTGTATGTTCCCAATCGCTATGTGCTTCTGCTGCGCAGCTGCCTGGTGATGGAAGGCGTGGCGAAAGGGCTCGATCCGGACATATCCGTGGCGCGGGTAGCGACGCCTATTGTCGCTCGCAGCCTAGCCCGATCTTACAATCCTCTCCGATTTCTGCAGCGCAAGCCATGACACCGGGGGTCAAGTGCTCCGGTGGAAATAGAGTGACCCTGATTCGAGCCTAAGCTTAAAATAAAACCGTCAGCGGCTTACTCTAAGCATGCTGGCAGTTTAGGCCGATAAGAGGGTTAGTGAAACTACCTACCTGCAGTCCCTATCGTCTGGTGCTCGTGTTCAGTCTCCTTTGTGGGGGCGCTTTCGCGAAGGGACCAGCTAAGACTCCCGAGGCCGCGGAATTTCTCTACCTCAAGGGCAAACAGCTCGTTTTGGAAGGTGAATTCGAAAAAGCCGAGCCGCTTTTGGAAAAGGCGCTCAAAGCCGATCCCGAAAACCCTTCCGTCATTCACCAGCTGGCAGAAGTCTACTCACGCACCGGTAAAACCGAGCGCGCCGAGGAACTCGCCAAAAAAGCGGTCGATAAAGAACCCGGTAGCGTGGAATACCGCGCGACTCTCGGTGGAATTTACGCCGCCAATCGCAATTTCGATGGAGCCAAGGAGCAGTACGCCAAGATCAACGAGCTCGATCCTTCTAATACGAAGGCGGGTCTGCTGATTGGCGTTCTCCAATCGGAAGCAGGCCAGAATGAAGAAGCCATTAAGACTTTAAGTCGCGCGATTGAGCAGACCGATGAAAATTTCATGGCGTATTTTTACCGCGCCAAGATCTATCTCGAGATGGAACAAGTCGATCGCGCTAGGGAAGATCTCGCAAAGTGCCTAGCTCTTCGCCCGGCGTTCGTCGAAGCAGGGACGGCACTCGGCCTGCTGAACGAAAAACTCGGAGACACCGACGCTGCCATTAAGGCGTATAGCGAGATCCGCGGTAATGGCCGCTTCCGAAAACGCCTCGCGCAGCTTTATCTCCAGACGGGCCAGTTCGAAAAAGCGCTTTCTGAATTTCTGGAATACGAGCAGCTCGAGCCGGATGACTACACCTCGCGCGTGAAGGTGGGTTTGATTTTCTTCGAACTCAAACGCTTCGACGATGCGAAGAAACGCTTTGAGGCCATTCTCAAAGAACAGCCGGAAGCCGACAATGTTCGCTTTTATTTGGGCGCTGTGAATGAAGAGCTCAAAAACTGGCCAGACGCACTGAAGCACCTCAAGAAAGTTTCCAAAGATTCTACGTTTTACAAAGAAGCGATGCTGCACGTCGGGTTTATTTACCGCCAGCAGAAGAACTTCAGTGAGGCCATTGCATTTGGAAAACGCCTCATCTCGAGCGCTCCGGACACGACGGAGTTTTACGACATGCAGGCGTCCTTTTATGAATTGCAGAAGAAGTACGTCGATGCCTTGAAGATTTTGCAAACGGGCCTCAAACGTGTTCCTGCCGACGAGAAGCTCCGGTATTTTCAGGGGGCGATGTACGAAAAACTAGGGGAACGCGAGAAGGCTCTTGAAGTCATGCGTGCCATCGTGGCGTCAAATCCCGCAAACCCACACGCGCTTAACTTTTTGGGTTACACCTACGCGGAAATGGGCCTGAACCTGGACGAAGCCGAGAGCCTAGTGCGCCAAGCGCAGACTTTGCGGCCTGAAGATGGGTTTATTGCAGATTCGTTGGGTTGGGTTTTGTTCAAGCGTGGCAAGCTCGATGAAGCCAGCGAGAACTTGCAAAAGGCCGTGAAGCTGCAGCCCGAAGAAGCCGTGCTCTGGGAGCACTTGGGCGATGTCTTAGAAGCGAAGAAAAATTTCACCGAGGCCGCAGCAGCCTACCAAAAAGCCCAACTGCTCAGTGGGAAAGACAAAGAGCTCGTCAAAAAGCTAGAAACGAAGATGAGCCGGTTTCCGCAAGCGGAAACCAAAAAAGACTAGTGCCAGAACAATCCGCTGACGGCACTCAGAACCAATCCCAATAGAAAACAAGTCAACTTCGCAAGCTTGTTGCGATCGTCCCGGTGAAGTTCGGGAAGAAGGTCGCACGCGCCGATGTAAACGAAGCTTCCCGCTGAAAGGGCCAGCAAGGCGCCAGAGAGCGGCGGCAAGTTTTTCTGCTCCAGAAGTCCCAGAGAAAGCGCGAGTCCTAAAGGAACCGAAAGCGAAACCCCGACAACAAAGAGCACTATTTGCCGGTGCGAGAGTTTCGCCATATGCAGAATCGAACTCAGAGCGAAGCCGGCGGGAATCTTGTGCGACAAAATCGCGACTAGAATCAGGGGGGCCAAACCCGAAACATAAAGCGTGGAGCCCAGCGCAAAACCTTCCATGAGGCCATGCACCGTAAGGCCAGCAAAGGCAGCGATGCCTACGGTGTGGTAGTGGCAGCCGTGTTCCTCACAAGCGTGCACCATGACAAAGCGCTCGAGGATGAGAAGAATAACGAAACCCGCCAGGAACCAGTAGCCAAAGCCATGGCCTGCGAGTTCCGCGGCTTCTGGGAGCATGTGCAAGAACGCCATGCCCAGCAAAAGGCCCGCACCGAAACTAATGGCGATGGGTAGGACGGCCTCGCTCTTTTTCGAAAAGGCAAAAGGTGCCAACCCGCCAAAGACAGACGCTAGGAAAATCACCAGGCCATAAACAGCCGCTTCGAAAATCATTAGGGGGTCACCATGCTTGCTTGGAATGATTCCATCGCACGGATCCGATCTTCCACCCCAGATTGGGTAAAGAAGACACGCGCTAGGGGATCGACCGTGAGGGGAGATACCAGGAAAAGGTGCCGGGTGCAAAAGGGGACTCTCAGGGCGGAGTGTTCGGCCACGGCTTCCATGCGGCGGTACGCCTCGGTTAGCGCCCGCCGGTCGCCCGTGAGGCGGATAGCAGCTTGGTCTAAGGCGCTCGCTTCTTTCTTCGCGTGCAAGAGCCAAGCGGCGGGCAGGCTAATGGGGTAAAGGAACAGCTGGCGCACCAGGCGGTGGAGCAAGAGCCTGTCGCGCTCCAAAGACGTAAGCCCCGGCTTTGTCTGTGTCAGCCGCTGCAGAAAGAGAAGGGTGCGGGCGAGCCAAGTCTCTCCCACGAGATCTTTGCTCCAAACCCGGCACAAGCCACGCGCTACCACAGCCGAAAGCTCGCGGCGGGGAAGCTTGTCGAGCAAGCCCTGGGTCACCACCAAGGCTGATTGGCGTTGGGAAAATCCCAGAACGGCGATATTGAGCGCGGGCGTTTCAATTACGTAAAGCGCGGGGGTCGGGAGGCTGAGGCGCCGGCAATGCTCTTCGACCATGGCTCGGAGCACCGGGGCCTGGGCCGCAGGCAGGGGGCGGGCCCGCAAGCGCTTGAGCAAGGGCTTCAAACCTGAAAAACGCAGCAAAGAGAGGAACGCCAAACCCACGGCGGCTCCGCCTGCAAGGCCAAAGGGACCCCAAAGGAGTGCCGGGGGAAGGGCAAAAAGCACCACCCAGTAAGCTGCAAAGGCACTCCAGCGAAAAAAAACCTTTAACACGGCCCCCAGCCCTTTCTCTTTGACACCAGTACCCCAATTCGGATTTTATCCAACGGGTGGGTGAAACGCCAGGCTAAGGCGTCGCCCTAAGGATTGCGGATGTTGCAAAAATCATTCGAGGAAGCGCCGATCGTATTTCGTGCAGATCCGCTGACTCGCAACCAAATTGAGAAGTTCGCCCAGGCGACATGTTCGGAACACTATGCGGATAGTCCTCTGACTCTCCCGACGATTCTGCGCGCGGCGGAGTTCAAGTGGCTCGAGCGGCTGAAAATCGACATGCGCGAGCTCCTGCACACCGATCAAGAATATGAATTTGTCGACGGCCTGCGCGAAGGCGATGTGCCGGTGGTTTACACGCGTATTACGGAACGCCGTGAACGCCGCGGAATGACCTTTGTCGTTCTCGAGTCGGAGGTCCGCTGCGACGAGAGAGTGGCCGTTGTTGCCCGCTCTTCCTTTGTTATCCGCAGCTCCTCGGAAGGCCCCAGCGCATGAACTGGACTTCCGGACAGCCTCTGCGTGCGCTCACAAAGCCTGCGATAACCAAAGACCAGCTGCGTCTTTATGCTTCGGCCTCCGGGGACACGAACCCCATCCATCTAGATGAAGCTTTTGCACGGGAAGCTGGCTTCCCATCGGTTATCGTGCACGGAATGCTGTCGATGGCGTTTCTAGCCGATCACCTGCAGTACAATTTTCCGCCGTCCGAGTACCACGTAGTGAAACTACGCTCGCGGTTTCGTAAAGTGACCTTCCCGGGCGATGTTTTGAGCTGCGAAGGCCGAGTCAAAAAAGCCGAATCGGGTAGCCTGCATGTCGCCCTTCTCACGCGCAACCAGCGCGGTGAGATCACTACCGAAGGCGAAGCTGAAATAAAGAAAATCAGCTAGTTACATCCCTCTCTCTGGCTCCTCTAGCCCAGCTCAACGCGACGTGTTATAGGCGTGGGATGTCGAAAAATCGTCCGAATTTAGTTCTGATCCGGGGTGGCGCGGAGTCTTTAGGACCTGTTTCTAGGATGGGTCTTTGGGCGCGCTTTCCGCAGACCTCGACGGGTACTCGAGTCTGGTTGATTGCAGGTAAAGTGCTTCTCTTGGGTTCCCTGGTTTATTACCTCTACGGGAACTAACCCAGCCAGACGATCTGGTTCCCTCGAACCTCAAATTTTTCCCGGCTAAGCCGATCGATCGCGTGCACATAAGCCGCGTGTTCTAAGGGCAAGAGGCGCTCGGAAAGTGACGCTTCGTTCTCCCCCGGCAAGATATCCAATTCTCGTTGTTCGACCACCGCACCTGCGTCGAGGTGTTCATTCACTAGGTGCACGGTGCACCCTGTGCGTTTTGCACCCGCGTCTAGCGCTTGTTTCTGAGCGCCTAGCCCTGGAAAAGCGGGGAGTAAGGAGGGGTGGATGTTGACGATACGATTGCTCCAACGCTGCACGAGACTTTTGCTGAGCAACAGCATGTAACCGCCAAGGGCCACCATATCGGGTTGGAAGTGAGCGATCTGCTTTTCCAGTTCGGCTTCATACGCTGGCCGGTCCCACTTTCCGTTAGCGGTACGGAAGCTTGAAGAATCAATCAGCAGCGAAGGCACACCGAGAGATTCTGCCGTCGCGAGCACGGGGGCTTTTGCGCGGTTGCAGATCAAACCGACGATTTGCGTGTTGGGCAGTTTGCCCGCTTGGACGGCTTTCGCGACTGCTTCAAAATTCGAGCCGCGGCCGGAAGCCAGAAAGAGCCATTTCATCCCCATAGAATTTCGGGCGGCTTTTCACTCGGCGTTAGTTCGATCGTTCCTGTTTCCCAAGCGGGAACTCCCGAGGCAGAAGCGTGCTTCACGAGTTCCGTGGCTACTTCTGGCGGGCACACAACCAGCATGCCCACACCGCAATTGAAGGTGCTCAGCATATCTTGGGTGGAAATCTCCGCGGTCGCTTGGATCCACTCAAAGAGGCCTGAAAACTGCCAGGGGCGAACATGCGCCCGTGCACCGGCCGGCAGCACGCGCGGCAGGTTCTCAAAAAGGCCCCCGCCTGTTAGGTGCGCGAGAGCGTGCACTTTGCGGTTCCAGCCTTTGAGCAGCGCCACGTAAAGCGTGGTTGGTTCGAGAAGCGTTTCTTTCCAAGTGCGGTTGTTGAATGGTGTCTTTGCGCTCGGAGAGAGCTTGGCTTTGTCGACGAGCTTTCGGATCAGAGAGTAGCCGTTAGAATGCGCACCCGAGGAAGCCAGAGCGACCAAACTATCGCCGTTCTTCACCCGAGAAGGGCCGTAGAGGTTTTTGCGATCGGCCATGCCGATAGAAAAACCTGCCAAATCAAAATCGTCTTTTTGGTAAAGCCCCGGCATTTCGGCCGTCTCGCCCCCGGCGAGGGAGCAAAAAGAAGCCTCGCAAGCGCTCTGAATGCTTTTCAACAGTGTCGTCAGCTGGGTGTCTTCGAGGTGGCCGCAGGCGTAGTAATCCAAAAAGAGCATCGGGTCCGCGCCCGCGCAGAGCAGGTCGTTTACATTCATCGCGACGAGATCTTGCCCGAGGCCCGAGATATCGCCCCAGTCCAATGCGAGCTTGCCCTTGGTGCCGACACCGTCGCAGCATGTAACAAGAA
Organism: bacterium; assembly: GCA_019750655.1. Taxonomy (GTDB): domain Bacteria; phylum Bdellovibrionota; class FAC87; order UBA2466; family UBA2466; genus JAIEOG01. The sequence goes on along the minus strand of JAIEOG010000426.1, from coordinate 1,308 downwards.
TGGGATCTTCGTACCGGTTGAGGATCTCTTTCAAAGAGTAGCAAGCCGCGAAGGGGCCGATGCCGCTAAGCAGCGCAGGATCGCGCGGCCGCGTCGATAGAAAGCGACCAAAATCGCCTAAAATCTTGGCCGCTTTTTCGGGGTCTACCCCAGATTTCTGGTACGTGATGGGCAAGGGAATCTCCTGGTTAGCATCCTTACCGTGGAAGGGCGGGGGGTTCAATGCTACAATCAAAGCTATCCCGGAAAAAGGAGTGGGAATGGATCGTAAGCGGTCATACGGGGGGCTCTTGCTCCTCGCCGTACTCTTTAGCCCTCCGGCTTGGGGCTATATCGACCCAGGCACCAGCGGCGTCATCCTTCAATTGGTTTTGGGCGGAGCTATCGGCGCGTTATTTTATCTCCGGAAAGTAATCACCTTCGTGGCACGCATGTTCCGCCGCGAGAGTTCCAATGGTTGAATCTCTCACCTTACGCGATCCCGCGGGTCAGCTGTTAGACTGGCAAGGTCGCCTTGTGCGTTTGATCTACCCACACGGCCAAGCAGCTTTTGACAGCGTGCAGCGATCGGCCGTACTCCTTGACGCTATCCGGCGCGGCCGGGTCACTGCTTACCAGAATCTTTCCCCGTCTCAATCCGAAGCGCTTCGCGCCCATCTCCCTGCGCCACTGCAGTCTGCCGCTGAGGGAGCGGTTTTCGTGGAGCACCCGCGTGTTTGGTTTCCGTCGTACCCGTATGAATGGCCGGCTGAAATGGTGCACGCCGCTGCGAAGCTGACACTCGATCTCGCAGAAAGTCTTCTCGACGAAGGCCTGGGCCTCAAAGACGCGACTCCCTACAACGTGCTTTTTAATGGCTCTGAGCCGGCGTTTGTCGATCTTCTCTCGTTTGAAAAACGCAATCCCAACGAATCCAGCTGGCAAGCTTTCGGGCAGTTCTTGCGTTGCTTCGTCTACCCGCTTTTGGCGAGCCGTCATTTGGGCTTGGATTGCGCTTCCTTTTTTCTCACGCAGCGTGATGGCCTAGAGGCCCAAGCGCTTTACCCGCGTTTAAAACTGCACCAGAAATTCCGCTCTCCGTTTTTCTCCGCGGTGACTCTGCCGACGTGGTTGGGGAAATCGTCTCGCCGTTCTCTGGACGATACTTCACTGTATTCGCCGTCGTTGCAGCGCAATCCAGAGCTCGCGCAGTATATTCTGCGTGGCAAGTTTCGCTACCTCCGCCGGCTGTTGGCCAAAGCAGCGCCTCGCCCTACGGAGTCACACTGGTCGGGGTATATGGACGGCGGCTACTCGTATGCCGCTGCC
>JAIEOG010000425.1 GCA_019750655.1 bacterium | reverse complement strand
GGAACCCGGCGGCAGTTCTAAAGGGAAACGACTTAGAAGTACCCGGAGGTACTCGCCGCAGTTAAGCGACGGTCAGTTCCCCAGCCTTTTTCTCGTCGCGCTTTAAGTGCGACTTAGTCAAGGCGAAGAATTGGACGTTGAGCTGGAACACGGCATCCTCAGGATTGCGCGTGTTCGCTGCATTCAGAGCTGCCACGAGCTCACCGATGCGAGCCCGTAACTCACCGACTTTATCAGCCGGAAGGCTCAGCGTGATGCTCTCGAAATCCTGGGTCTCAGGACCCTGGGTGTAGAGAGATTGCGCTGCCAGTTCTGCCATCTGCTCATAGTGAATCTTCTGAGCCAAGGCGACGCTGCTTTCATCGACTTGCGTGGACTCTTTCGAAACCAGCGTGCCGTCGTTGGTTTGGCCAACGAAGCCGAGTTTCAAGAGCAATTCCACCGAGCCAGTAGCTTCTTCCGTGGTGATCGCGGGGACCAAGCTCTGACCGATTGCCGCAGCATCGTTCTTCACAGGGCCCTTTTTGATCATCTCGCGAATCGCGGCGTGGTACCACTCGTGGTAGTAGTCGTACAATTCCGGGATAAGCGTTTTCACTTTGAAGAGCTCACGTAAGTAGAGCAGCTTCGCTTCGAAAACTTTCTTTTTCGAAGGGTGTTCGCATTGGTTGAATTCGACCATGTAACGGAAGAATTCCGATTCATGGTTATCCAACCGCAAGCCCTTGGCGAATTTAGCAATCGCTTCGGTGCTGAGATTGCGTTTACCGTCCATCACCAATTTCAAGTAGTTCGGAGAACCGAAACCAGCTTGTTTGGAGAAGTGGCGGAACGAGAACACCGGATCGGCCGCCTTCAATTGGCGGTAACGGTCTTTTAGGAAATCTCGGTAGTCCGAGAAGTTATAAATATTCGATGCAATAATCACAGATACCCCCCTGGTATTTTTGTGTTTCCCTTGGCCCCTAGTAGTGCAAGGGGGTTGCCAGGAGCGCACTCGGGGTGGCCACGTTCTTTTGGCTTTGGAAATAAGGGTTTACCGATTTGCAAACCCGTGTAGATCTTCTGGACGCCCGTTAAACAGGGTGTCCTTTCGGAATACACCGAAAGCTAAGACGCTGAAATTACTAGAGTCGAATTGTATGGACCGTGGACACCCGGAACACGAGGTTAAGCAGAGTTTCTTCACTCAGATGCTCGAGCGCTTGGGCGCGGAGTCGAAGTCGGGGTTCACGCGCGATCGTTTTGAAAAGGCGCTTCGGGCAGCGGGAAATCCTCAGCACGCCGTTCCTACGGTGGTCATCGCCGGCACGAATGGGAAAGGGACTGTTTCCCTGCTAGTAAGCCAGGCCCTCACCGAAGCGGGTTTTCGTGTGGGCACTTACCTTTCCCCACACCTGCAGCACCCCCGCGAACGGTTTCTTTTCCAAGGCATCCCTCTGAGCCTCGAGGTGCTGGATGGCTTGGCTCAGGAAAACGCCGCCCTAGCGCAGGATTTCAATCTTAGCTATTTCGAGTTTCTCACTCTCCTAGCCTTTCAATGGGCACGGCAGGCCAAGCCTGATTACCTAGTCCTCGAAGTCGGGCTGGGTGGGCGTCTCGATGCCACGAATGTCACGCAGCCCTTAGCTACCGCGATTACGAATATTGACTGGGATCACCAGGCATTTCTGGGTGATACACGCGAGAAAATCCTGACCGAAAAGATGGGGATTTTGCGCCGAGGCGTTCCCGTGTTCACCCAGCTGGATGCGCCCCTTCGCCCGCAGCTGGAAGTGTTCTGCCAGGAGCACCGGATTCCCGTGGTTTATACAGACAGCGTGCCTTACCGGCGCGTGGCACTGAGCTGGGAAAACCAACGGGTAGAAATCGATGGCCAGCCGTTCGTGCTTACAAACCCGTCGCTTGGAGCTTTGAAAAATGCGGCACTCGCGTACCAGCTTTTGCGCCAGTGCTTTCCCCAGATCCCGCTCAAAACGCTCCAAAACGCTTTCGCCAAAGCCCACAATCCAGGGCGTTTCGAGACGGTGCAGAGACAGCCGCGGGTCGTGCTCTCGGGTGATCACAACCCCGCAGGCATCACAAGCCTAGTGCAAACACTGCGCGACCTTAGTGAGCACCCTCACATCGTATGCGGCTTTTCTCCCGATAAACCGCAGGCGCAAATGGTGGAAATGCTCCGCCCTGTCGCTAAATCTCTGACGCTAACGGCGGTGGACTACTTACGATCGGCCATGCCTGAGGGCTACGAGGCGCTGGCACCCTATGTCCCCCAGGCGGCACAAGCGTTGAAAAAAGCGCTTGCGCGCTGCAGCCCTAACGACACGCTCGTTGTCACAGGCTCGCTCTATCTAGTCGGGGAAGTCCGGCAGCTTTGGTTTAAAGGGACTGAGGAAAAACTCGCGCCGTAGAGGCGTGGTTTTTCTGCCAGGCGGCTAACAGCTCTTGGGCCGTTTTTCCGAGGTGCGGGTGTTTCCATCCGGCCGCTACTTGCACGAGGGGCAAGAGCACAAACTCCCGATCGGCGAGCGCCGGGTGTGGAATGTGCAGATCTTCCGCCTCCCAGACTAATTCGTCATAAAAGAGGATATCTAAATCAATCTCGCGATCCGCATTGCGGACGGTGCGTTTGCGGCCGAGATCGCGCTCAACCTGTTTTAAGTAATTGAGAATGGCGGGAGGTTTCCAGTCGGTAGAACCCAAGGCCACGGCATTGAGGAATTTGCCTTGGGCCACACCACCCCAGGGCTCCGTTTCAAACACTCCGGAAACATGGGGCTCGTCCAAGAAAAGGTCTTCACTCAGGCGTTCAAGCGCCGCTTTTAGAAAAGCCAGACGATCGCCCTGGCTGCTGCCCAACCCGAGGGCTATGGGTTTGATTTGAAGCATCTAAGCGACCGGAGCTTCGATCGCGGCCCAGGTTTTCAAAGCACGCCGGCAGGCGGCAACATCGTGGACTCGGAAAACACTTGCCCCCTGCGCGAGGGCCCAGAGGTTAGAGGCCAAGGTCCCCGCCTCACGGGAGGCAAAATCTGCCTGGGCATCCCCCAGAATAGCGGCAAGAAATGCTTTGCGGGAAGTCGCGCAAACCAAGCGCCCTCCGACAGCAGCGAGATCTTTCATACCGCGTAGGAGCTCCAGGTTATGGGCGTAGGTTTTTCCAAAGCCGATACCGGGATCGACCCAGAGCCGATCCTTTGAAATGCCGCCTTCGCGGAAGGCCCGCACTCGCTCCGCCAGAAAAGCCCGGACCTCCGGAAGCACACCCTTCGGGTAAACGGGACTATCCTGCATCGTTTCGGGCGTGCCCTTCATGTGCATGAGAATCAGTTTAGTCGTGGGAGACTGCCGTAGCAGATCCAAGAGGCGCGGATCAGAGCCTCCGGTAATATCGTTGATGATAGTCGCCCCCGCTCGAATCGCCTCGCGAGCGATTTCAAACTTACGCGTATCCACCGACACTTCCGCGGGCAAAACAGAGCGCACAGCTTCCACGATGGGAAGCACACGATCCATTTCCTCTTGGAGAGAGATGGCAACAGACCCGGGGCGAGTGGATTCGCCACCGACATCAATGATATCGGCGCCTTCCTGCACCAGGCGCTCGGCGTGCACAAGGGCTGCCCCTTTGCCATAGAACTTCCCACCGTCCGAAAAGGAATCGGGCGTGACGTTCAAAATCCCCATGACCAATGCCGGCTTTTGCTGCATAGCCGCGCCATCCTAGGGACCCCCAAGCAGGTCTGTCAAAGTTACTTTTGGAGACGTTCGGCGAGCAAACCGGCCGCTTTATCGCGCCAGCCGTTTTCGTGGATAAGCTTAAAAAAGTCCCGCAATTCGGGGTCGGCCTCAATCATCTTCAGGACAGAAGGCACTGGGCGCTTCTCTTTGCCCTTCAGACCAGACACTTTTTCCTCAACCTGGACGTTCGTATCCACCGGATTCATCCAACCCCCGCATCGAATTTTAAGTGAAGCGGCATTATGCCAGGTTCATCCATTGATTGCAACGCTTTGCGTCAATTAGGGGATGACATTTTTGGGCACCCGCCTTTCTTGACTCTAGGCCAGCCTGCGCCTTACATTCGGCTGGCCCAAATGAAGCTCACCTCACACCCATTGTTCGAAAAATTACGCATCTTTGCGCCTGGCCCTACCCCCGTTCCGGAGGAGGTCCTGGCCATCTTAGGCAAAGCTCCCGTGCACCACCGCACGCCGGAATTTGCAGCTACCTGGGAAAGGGTTTGGAAGAACCTCGAATACCTCTACCAAACCAAGCAACCTTGCTACGTGCTCTCGTCCTCAGGAACAGGGGCGATGGAAGCCACCGTTACAAGCTGCCTTTCTACCGGCGACGAAGTACTCGTCCTCAATGCCGGTAAGTTCGGCGAGCGTTGGACCTCGATTGCCAAGGCTTTCGGTCTCAAAGTGCATGAAGTGGTTACGCCTTGGGGCGACGCCATTAATCCCGATGAAGTGAAAAAGGCGCTCACTACTCACCCAGCCGTACGCGCTGTGCTTTTCCAAGCTGTGGAAACTTCGACGGGCGTTTTGCACCCCGTTCGTGAAATCGCAAAGACGGTTCACGACAACAGCAGCGCTCTCATTTTTGTCGATGCCATCACGGCCTTGGGCGTGTGCGAACTACCCATGGATGCCTGGGGACTCGATGCCGTCATCAGCGGCTCGCAAAAAGCGCTGATGCTGCCTCCGGGAATTTCGACCATTGCATTTTCTGAGCGAGCCCGCAAAGCGCGCGAACGCGCCACTATCCCGTCGTTTTATTTCGACCTTAAGAACGATGATAAATCTCGCAAGCTCGGGCAGACGGCTTGGACGCCGGCCGTGGGTTTGATTGCAGGACTAGATCTCATTCTCCAACGTTTTAAAGAAGCGGGCCTGGAAGCCGTATTCAAACACCACCTGCGCCTTGCCGAAGGCACACGCCGGGGCCTGCAAGCTTCGGGTTTTGAGCTCTTGGCGAAGCACGCTCCCGCGCCCTCCATCACGGCCGTGATGTTGCCTAAGGGTTGCGATAAAGGCGAAGCGCTTATTGAATATGTGCGGGCGCGTTTCGGAGTGACGATTGCGGAAGGCCAGGATCACCTCAAAGGCAAAATGATCCGCATCGGCCACCTCGGCTACTTTGACGAATTGGATATGATCACCGTGCTTTCTGCGGTGGAAATGGCGGCACAGCACGTGGGAATCCCCGTGAATTTCGGTGCAGGACCTGCTGCCGCTGGTCGGTACTTTCTCGAAGGGAGCCTGTAATGCCTCAGGGCGTAGTCATCATCGGTTTGCAATGGGGAGACGAGGGCAAAGGCAAAATCGTCGATTACTACAGCGCAGAAGCCGAAATCGTCGCTCGCTTCCAGGGCGGCAATAACGCCGGCCACACGCTAGTCGTTCAAGGCAAACAAACGGTTTTGCACTTGATCCCTTCCGGCGTTTTGCGACCGCATGCACGCTGCTACATCGGCTCCGGCGTTGTCGTCGATCCGGAAGTCTTTTTGCACGAGATTGATATTCTGAAAAAGGCCGGGGTGCCCGATCTCGAATCACGCATCGCGCTTTCGGATCGCAGTCACTTGATCCTAGATTACCACCGCCACCTCGACGCTGCCCGTGAAGGGCGTAAAGGAGGGCAGATTGGGACCACCAAGCGTGGCATTGGACCAGCCTATGAAGACCGCGCCTCTCGCCGTGGTTTACGCGTGTCCGATCTCTACGACTCGACCGCATTCGAAGCCAAACTCGCTGCGAATCTCGAAGAAAAGAATTTCCTGCTTAAAGAATTCTACAAAGTCGCTCCCGTAAATATGGACGCCTTTGTCGCAAAGTACCGGCAGATTGCGGAGCGGTTGAAGCCCTTCGTGCACGATGTTTCGAATGTCTTGGCAGACGATATTGCCGGCGGCCGCAAAATCCTTTTCGAAGGCGCGCAGGGCATCCTGCTGGATATGGACTACGGCACTTACCCGTACGTCACTTCTTCCCACACCCTTCCCTCGCAAGCAGCGCTTGGATTGGGCGTGCGGTTGCCCAAAGACACTCTATTCCTGGGTATCGTCAAAGCCTACACCACGCGTGTCGGCGAAGGCCCATTCCCTACGGAATTGAAAGACGCACAAGGCGACCGCCTCCGCGAAACCGGCGGCGAATTCGGCGCCACCACGGGCCGTCCGCGGCGTTGCGGTTGGCTCGACTTAGTAGCCATGCGCTATGCGCTGCGGACTTCGGGAATTAAGCATCTCGCTGTAACCAAGGCGGACGTGCTGACAGGCACCGACGAGATCAAAGTTTGCACGGCTTACAAAATTGACGGCAAAACGTACGACACCTTCCCGGCAAACACATCGCTCTTGGACAAAGTCGTCCCGGTATACCAAACGTTGCCCGGCTGGAAAGAAGACCTCAAAGGCATCCGTTCGGCCGCGGACCTTCCAAAGAACCTTATCGATTATTTGAAGTTCATTGAGGAAAACACGCAGAGTCAGGTGAACCTGATTTCCACGGGGGCGGGTCGTGAAGCTGTTATTGATATTCACCGCGCTTTCTAGCGCAGTTTGGGCAAACTCACCGACGGTAAATGAGGAGGCGTGCCGCATCGGCGCGCCTGCGGAAAACTGCTCTAAAGCAGCGAAAACGAAAAAGGCGCCCGAAGCGCCTGTTTTAGAGGCCCCTCGGACGCCTAGTAATTCTTCAAAAGCGAACGTCTTACGGAAAGAATCCGCGAAGTAGCATCGCCTTGGACAAGTGGTCTAGCGAAGAGGCAAACGCCGCTCGCCGCATCCCAATGCCACGCGATTCCGAAATCTCATAAACGCGGCTAAACGCGCTCGTGATGACTTCCCAGAGCTTGTTGTTCACTTCTTTCTCACTCCAGAAGAAGTTCTGCATGCCCTGGACCCATTCGAAATAGGACACAATCACGCCGCCCGAGTTCGCAAGAATATCGGGAATGATGAACACGCCTTTTTCGTGGAGGATCTTGCTAGCGACTCGCGTAGTCGGGCCGTTGGCGCCCTCTGCGAGGATCTTGCACTTGATCCTGTCCGCGTTGGTTTCCGTGATCTGGTTGCTCAGAGCCGCCGGGATCAAGATATCGCACTCGACTTCCAGCAATTCCTCATTGGTGATGGCATCGCCACCCGGGAAACCCTTGAGCACCTTATTGGTAGCAATCCAATCTCGTAGGGCGTTCATGTCGAGCCCTTGAGAATTGTAAACGCCGCCCGAAACATCGCTCACTGCGGTGATCTTGCAACCCAAGCCCGCGATGATTTTTGCGGAGAAGAAACCCACGTTCCCGAAGCCCTGGACTGCTACCGTCGTATTGGGGCCGAGTTCCATATTCAGGCGCTTAGCCGCTTCCATGATCGTGTAAACCACGCCACGGCCTGTGGAGTCCATACGGCCTAAGGAGCCGCCGATTTCAATTGGCTTACCCGTCACCACGCCCGGAACGGCATAACCCATATTGGTACTATAGGTGTCCATCAACCAGGCCATCGTTTGGGGATCGGTCCCTACGTCCGGAGCCGGAATATCCTTTTCCGGGCCAATGAACATATGGATTTCGGAAGTGTACCGGCGCGTGAGGCTTTGTTTCTCACGGCGAGAAAGCTTCGTTGGATCGCAGCGGATCCCACCCTTAGCGCCGCCAAGTGGCAAGCGCACGAGGGAGTTTTTCAAGGTCATCAAAAATGCGAGAGCGGCCGTTTCGGCCAAGTTCACTTCGGGGTGGAAGCGGATACCGCCCTTACCCGGACCCAGGGTCGTATTGTGGTGGACGCGGAAACCATCAAACGTTTGGATGGTGCCGTCGTCCATGCGAACGGGAATGCTTACGTATAAGCAGCGGCGCGGTTTCGCCAGACGATTGAAGACGTTCGGATCGAGATCGATCTCGCGGGCCGCGCCTTCCATGATTTCAAGATTGTTCTTATAGAACGGGTGGTCTTCCCAACCGCAAATGGCTTCTTCGTGCATTTCAACCGACATGGCCCCTCCGCCTTCAACCCTTGAAAGCATAAATATCCTGCGCTCTTACTGCAGGCAAGTGTTAAGGGCGGTGTTCCGGGGGAGCTCAGCCGGCCTTGGTAGGCTTGTAATCCCGGTAGATGCGGCGCAGCGAAGCCTTCATGTTCGCATGAGCTGCCAGCGTATTTGCTAACGCCTGCAGTACTCGGAGGTTGTCCAACGAGGGCAAATCGCTCGCTTTGGGACGGCGCACGGTAAGCACGCCGACTACCTCCCCTGCGTAGCGCACGGGGAAGACCATAATGGAACCAATCGCGATGCTGCGAACGTTCTCATTGATCTGTTGGGTGAGTTGGTTTTTGGAAACATCGTCAATCAAGACGAAGTTTCCGGAATGGATAACGTCTAGAACTTCGGGGTATTTGTTCAATACCACCGGAAAATCGCAAAATTTCGGATCGTCGCTCGAAGCCAATACGACGCCGGAGTTATTCTCCTCATCGACAATCATCATGCTCGTACGGTTGCTCTCAAGAAGCTTAGCGACATCGCAAAGGATGCCGTGGAAAGCGTCGGAAATGCGCAGAGGTGGCGTGCGAGAGAGGCGCTCCGTCGCGTTGAGCATGGTGCTCAGCACAGGCCAGGTGTCTGCGCTGACGGAAGCGAGATTCCCCGTCAGGTTCTCAATCACGCGCTTAGGCGTTAGGTGGTAGAGAATGCGGGCATGGAGGTTGTCGTTGTCGACGGGATCGGCCACGAAATCGTTGGCGCCCGCTTTCAAAGTGTTTTGGATGTTGAGCTTTTGGACCTGCTTGGAAATTACGATGACCTTCACATCGCGATTGCGGGAGGAGGCGCGCACTTTGCGAATGAGCTCAAAAGGGCCCGTGCCGCCCAACAGCAAGTTAATCACGCAAATATCCACAGCTTCTTCGGAAATCTTTTGGACGAATTTCTTTTCATCCGTGACACCGTCGACACCAAAGCCTTCTTTGCGCAGCTGATCCATCAGCTGGTTAAATTTGATGATGGCAAAATCCGCAAAAAGGATCTTTTTAGGGATCTTGATCTCGTCGGCCATGAAGGTCTCCTAAGCGTCTTTTTCTGAAAAGTCTTTACCGTCGAACGACAGAAGCTTGTTCTGCGAATTGTACTTGGTCAGAAGGTGAACAGGGCGCTTCCAGAGCAGCTGGACGTTTTTCAACGTCTCGATAGCTTTGGAATGCTCGAGGTCCATGCCTTCGTGCTGGTGAGTAAGCAAAAGCTCCCCGCGGTTCTCAAAGTTCCCATCCTCGATGCGCATGATCGGCTGGCCGAGGTTGGTCAAAGAGAACAAAAGCTGCTTTTTCACTTTCCGCCAATCGCGGTCGACGATTTCATGCTGGCCCGTGCGGCGGTTGAAACCGTAAGTGAAAAGTTTCTGCGCCTCGCAGAACTCCTCGTTCATGAAGCTATCAATGAAAGTGACGTCGTTGTGCAGGCGACGGACTTCGAAAATCTTCTGGCGCCCCAACCCTAGGTTTTTGTCCCAGTTACGGCGTGCCACGATATCGTCACAGTTTTCGTACTCTGGGCCGAACTTGCCGCGGTTCCAGCGGTCTTCGATGTCACGGTAGAGTTCAATGCCAAGCTTATAGGGGTTGATTTGCCCGGGGCGGCTGCCCATTGTGCCTGCGTGGTGGTCGGCGAAATCGATGATCTCGGCATCCCGCAACACGTGCTGAGTCATCAAAAGGGAGTGCCAGTAACTGGCCCACCCTTCGTTCATGATTTTCGTTTGGCCCTGAGGTGCAAAATAATAGGCTTCTTCACGGACCATCGTCAGCACTTCGCGCTGCCAGCGCTCCAAAGGCGCAAACTCGATCAGAAACTTCAGGATGTCTCGTTCAGGACTAAGCGGAAATTTGCGTTGTTTGTCGGCGCCATCCTGCA
>JAIEOG010000341.1 GCA_019750655.1 bacterium | reverse complement strand
ATATGGACGGCGGCTACTCGTATGCCGCTGCCGATCTGAAAACCAAGATCGATCTCGTCGGAGAGATGCTAGACGCTTCCGGCTCAGGGCGCGTACTCGATATTGGGTGCAACACAGGTTATTTCAGCTTACTCGCCGCCAAAAAAGGTTTCGAAGTAGTGGCCACGGATTCTGATGCTGCAGTGGTGGGGGAAGTGTGGCGAGAAGCGACTCGCCAGAACGCAAACGTTCTTCCGCTCGTCGTGAACCTCGCGCGGCCCACGCCTGCTATTGGCTGGTGCAATAGAGAGGGGCATTCTTTTCTCGCGCGCGCAGAAAAGAAATTCGACGGCCTCTTGATGCTCGCCGTATTACACCACTTGGTGATCACGGAGGGAATTCCCCTGCGGGAGGTTCTCGCCCTTGCGGCTCGCCTCACCAAAGACTGGGTAGTGTTGGAGTACATCGCTCCCGAAGACCGGGCATTCCGCAATCTCTGCCGAGGCCGGGATTTTTCTTTCCTAACGCAGGAATATTTCGAAAGCCAGTTAGCTCCCTTCTTCCAGATCGCCCGCAAGCAGACGATCGCGGGAACGCACCGCACACTGTATTATTTGCGAGGTTGCCGCGACGGGCAGGTGTCCACGGGTTGAGTGGGCATCAGGTCTTTTTTGCTCGGTAGATTCTTATCCAGAAAACCCGCGACCTTCCTAAGACTGGGCTGGCGATCCGCTAGCAATTCCAAAATGAGATCTTTTAGCAAGATTGTGTTGAAGGGTTTGTTGTAGTCCAGCCCTTTTGGATCCTTACCCGCCAATACCCAAAACGGGATCCGGCGATCGATTTTCTCTTCCGGGTAATCTTTCTCTTCCCAGCGCCAAGCGTGGATGGAGTGATCGGCGGTAACGACCCAAGTCGTGTCTTCGCCCCAAGTCTCCTTCTCAATTTCCATCAAGCGGGCCAGTGTCATATCTGCAAGAACAAGATTGGCGAGGTACCCCTCGTGTTGTTCTTCTTCTGAGTTGCCATAGTCGGTAACGAGCGACTTGGTTTTTAGATCATAGATTGCGGGAAGGTGAGGCACCGGAAGGTGAATAAACGCGAACGAGGAATCCGTTGCTCGCAGTGCCGCTTCCGCTTGTTCCATCACGAGTTCGTACCGGCGCAGGTGTGACGGAAGCCTCAGCGCGAAGGGATTAAAGGCCTGGCCCCAGTTGGCGAGCATACGCCTGGGAGTGACGAGCTGGGTGGACTGGAAAAAGGGCGAACGGTTCGTTAGGCATGTTTTGATGTGCCGGCCCATGATCTGGCAGTACGGGTGGTACCAACCCACGAGGGACGTCGAGATCCCCATCGAGTAGACATCCGAGACGAGTGTCGGCTCCTGGCTCCAAAAAGAATCTTCCGTATCGCCTTCAAAGCGCAGGAGCATATCGTCGTTGGGTAGACGGCAAAAACGCGTTATCCGCCGCCCGAAGAAGTAGGAGGGCATGGCCGCATGCGTGTGGATGGCAGGGCTGTATGCCTCCGCGGCGGATAGGCCGTCCTTTTCCAATTTTTCAAAGGTCGGGAAATCCATCCCCTTCTTTCTCGCTTCTAAGAAGGTCGCGTAGTCGAATTCATCAAAAACCACGACGACCGTTCGGCCGGTGGTGGTGCCGTGGATTCCGAGATCGCCTGAGTGGGGGAGTGTGGGCACGCTAGCTACGAGATACGCCAAGCGGACGAAGTGGAACGCGGCAAAGGGGAGAATCAACGACGCAAGCGCGCGTGTGAGGGTCATGAACCGCTCGGGCTTGCGGAGGGAGGCCCAAAAGGCTGAGGCTGCTGCAAGGGCAAACGCCGCCCAAACGCCCGTTTGGGTGAGCAATCCCGCCCAGTGCGAAAACGATAAAATCGGGTGGTTCACTGAAAGGTTGGTGTCGTGGCGGACAAAAAGAAAGGCCGGGATCAACGCCACAATGAGAACCCAATAGAGCACGAAACTCGGCCAACGCGATTTCGAGCGCGCGGCGAGCGTCAGCAGGCACCAAACCAAGAAGGTCAGGCAGAAATGGTTCAAAAGGAGGTTTACGAGCGCGATCCAAGTCGGTCGAAAAGTCGGGTAGTGAAAATTCTGGGTGCTCGCGAGCATGTACCAATTGCGGATCAATGCTAGAACAGCAAAGGAGAGGGCGAATACGATGCGCTGCATGAGGTTTAACGGTAGCACCCGTAAACGCCGAGCTCAACGATAGAAAAGTGCTATTTTTCTTGACGCTTCAGCCCGGGATTCTTAGATTGGCCGCTTTACGGAGTGGACCGTGCAGGACTCAATCATCGATAAAATCAACCAGAGCCAAGAAAAGAAGCGCCCAGACTTTGCTGTGGGCGATAAGGTCAGCGTCTCCGTGCGCCTGAAAGAAGGCGATAAAGAGCGCGTGCAGATTTTCCGCGGCGTCGTTGTCGTGAAGCACCCGAAGTCGGGCAAAGGCCCGGGCGCCACTTTCACTGTCCGAAAAATTTCCGCGGGCGTTGGCGTGGAACGTATCTTCCCGATTCACTCGCCTTACATCGAAAAAATTGAAATCGACTCTTCGAGCGATGTGCGCCGGTCGCGTTTGTACTTCCTCCGCACTCTAACGGGCAAGAAAGCCCGCTTGAAAGAAGCCGAGCGTTTTGGGGATGCCTTGGCGTCCGATGCGACTCCAACATCGGCAGAAGAAGTGATGACCCCAGCAGCTGCCGCTGAGGAAGCGCCCAAGAAATAAACCGTTTTTACAATTAGCTGCCATTTACACCTTTGTCCGGCAAAAACACATTCGAGCAGCAGTGCTACACCTTGGGCTATCAGTACGTCGCGGGCGTCGACGAAGTGGGGATGGGCTGCCTAGCCGGCCCCGTAGTCGCCGCCGCCGTCATTCTCCCCCGCACCGGAATCCCTAGAGGGATAGACGACTCTAAGAAACTCACGCCGAAAAAACGCGAAGAGCTCGATCTGAAGATCCGCGAGAAAGCGCTTTGTTTTGCGATTGCGATGGCGAGCGTCGAGGAAATCGACACCATCAATATTTTTCACGCTGCGAAGCTTGCGATGATCCGCGCGGTCCAAGCGCTGGCCACCGCGCCCGATTACCTATTAATCGATGGGAAGCATGGGTTGAACCACCCGATTGCTCAGAAAACGATTGTGCAAGGCGACCACTTATCGGTCTCGATTGGAGCGGCTTCCATTCTCGCGAAAGTGCACCGCGATCGAATGATGGCTGAAATGGACACGGCTTACCCTGGCTATTCTTTTGCAAGCCATAAAGGGTATGGAAGCGTCGATCACCGCAAGGCACTGCAAAACCTGGGGCGTTCGCCCATCCACCGAAAATCGTTCTCTTGGACTCCAGTTTGAATCTTTCGCGGCGCAAATAGCCATCAGCGAGGGGTTGGTTCTACTAGCACGCAATTTCCGGCTACACCGTTGGGAGGGCGATCTGCTTTTCTGGCACCCGACTGGGCGACGTCTCGTGCTCTGGGAAGTGCGAGGCCGTACGCGCCCAGGCTTCGCCCCGTCGCAGGTCATCTCTCCGCAGAAGCGCGAGAATCTGCGGCGTCTGGCCCTCTGGCTTGTGCAACGCTCGGGCAGAACGGTGGCGACGCAGCTCTTCGAAGTGATCTTAGAGCAGGGCAGACCGCGTTGGCGGCTCTTTGATATTTACTGGGACTAGGCGAGTCTTAGTTCGCGATGGGCGGCTTGCGGCGGGGCAGCTTCGGCGCCGGTTCTTGGCCCGGGGCAAAGCTAGCGACCGCTTGGGTTTCGTCGTCGAAGATCTGGAATGGGTTGCGGGCCGTTTGGTAGGCCTTGAACATTTTCTGGAATTCAGACGACAGATTGCAGAATTTCGGTTTTGCGGTGGAGGCATTGAGCTTTTTCAGTACTTTGATGAACTGAGAAATTCCGCTCGAGCCGACGAAACGGAGTTTGGAGAGATTGAAGACGACCTGATTGCTCTGCTCGTTTAGCAGATCGCTGGCCGTTTTATGAAACTGGTGAGTGGCTTCGAAGTCGAGGTGTCCCTCGAGGTCAATAATAGTGATCGCCCCTTCACGCCGCGTCTGCATTTTCATGGATTTTCTCCCCTAACGGACAGGCTTTTATTATAGCTTAGGGTCTGTCCTCGGACATAACCCTATGAGCCAATCAGAATTGTACGTTGTAGCTACTCCCCTCGGAAACCGGGGCGATATCACGCTTCGCGCCATCGAGTGCCTGAAGGAAGTCCCGTGGATTTTTGCGGAGGACACGCGCGAGACTCTTAAGCTCCTGGAAATTTGCGGGATCTCGGCCGGTGGTAAGAAAGTCCATTCCTACGCCAGCCATAATCTCAAGCGAGCGACCGAGCTCGCGGTTGAAATTCTGGCCGAAGGAAAAAACGTCGCGCTAGTGACCGACCGCGGCACTCCCGCGATTTCCGATCCGGGAGCCTTGTTAGTGGAAGCCGCGCGCGCGGGAGGGTTCAAGGTTGTGCCTATCCCCGGGGTAAGCGCAGTGACCGCCCTCGCTTGCGTCAGTGGCCTTTTGCCGGGCGAGTTCGCGTTTGTGGGGTTTCCTCCGCAGCAGGAGAAACATTTTCGTGAGCTCTTAGATCAAATCCGCGCTTTCAAGCGGCCCGCTGTTTTCTATGAAAGCCCGCGCCGGGTTCGTGAAACGGTACAGGCTCTGAGCCAAGCCTTTCCACAAGGCAGAGTATTTGTCGGGCGTGAGATGACGAAGGTCCACGAAGAGTACTACTGGCTCGATCTCGCCGGAGCCGATTTAGCCACACTGCCAGAGCAGGGCGAATACACACTACTCGTCACTCCCGGGGAGAGTCGCTCTGAAGAATCCTGGCGTGCGGAAGTCGCATTGCGTGCAGCGACCGACAAGGAATGGTCCAAAGACGTTGCGTCGCGGCATGGGGTGACAGCGCGCGATATTTACAACGCACTTCAGCATCTGCGGCACCCGCCGGAAGAGGGCTAGCTCTCAAGCGTCTTCGAAATTGTGTCGATATTATGAAGGTGAAGCTCAAGATCGCCTTCTTGTTAGCCTGCCTAGTCTGTCCCGCTTTCGGGGCGGCGGGTTCAATCCTGCAATCGACGCGGCGTTTGCGAATGTCGAGCATCGAACCGCTACCGGTGAAGGATTTTTACGTCGATCTAGGGGTGCGTGACGGCGTGCGCGTGGGCGATGTGTTCACGGTCCGCCGTCCTGTTTCGGTGACGAACGGCCAAAGCGATGCGAATGTGCACTTAGTTCTCGTCCCGATGGGCGAATTACGTGTTTTAGCGGTGGGCGAGACAGTGTGCATCACGCGCCCCGAAAACACCATTGATTCAAGTCTTTTGCCGGCTTTTCAGTATGCTGGTTTTATGGTCGGGGACGAAGTCCTCACAAAATCGCATTTGCCAGCGGGTTTAGCCATTCCTTAAAATAAAGGGGTCGGCATCTATGCAAAACAACACGCTGCTCCTTAACGCCGGATACGAACCTCTCCGGATCATTGGCTGGCAACGCGCCTTCGTTCTGCTTTTCCAGGGCAAAGCAGAATTGCTCGAGCAGTACGGTGCCTGCATCCGCACCGTGAACACGGAGTTTCCTATCCCGGCCGTGCTTCGGCTCAATCGCTGGGTGAATCTCAAACGCCAATCGCCCGTTATCCGTTTCTCGCGCGCGAACGTTTACCTGCGTGACGATCACCGCTGCCAATATTGCTACCAGAGATACACCGATCGCGAGCTCACGCTCGATCACGTAATGCCTGTGGTGCGTGGCGGAAAGAAAACTTGGGAAAACATCGTCACCGCTTGCATCCGTTGCAATCAGCGCAAGGGCGATAGAAAACCCGAAGAAGTGGGTCTGAAACTTTTAAGATTACCGAGTGTACCGAAACTCTTGCCTGGGATTGCGGTTTCGCGTTCGAAAACCCACCCCGAGATCTGGGAGCCGTATCTACGGCTCGCCATCACTCTGCGTTAGCCTACAGAAGACAACAAAGCTTTGATGCGGTCCTTGGGCTGGTTACCGACCAGCTCATTCACCTTTTTGCCATTTTGGAAAAGGATGAGCGTGGGGATCCCTCGGATGCCGAACTGCTGAGCAACGCTGCGCGCTTCGTCGACATTGAGTTTTCCAAAGCGGACCTTGCCTTGGAATTCTTGCGCTAATTCTTCAATGACCGGCGCCAGGGCGCGGCAGGGCATGCACCATTCCGCCCAGAAATCCACGAGGATGGGCGCGTTGTCTTTTTCCACGGTATCGCTGAAGTTCGTTTCGGTTAGATGCGTTATCTGGTTAGCCATCGGTTCTCCTCGTCGGAATAAGCTAGTTCCGACCCATCTGCGTTTCAAGTATTTAGTAAGTCTTCGTCCACTCGAGGTAGGTGCTGACCGACCGGCGATCGTCGCTTGTTGGGTCACGCCGTACGTCGGTGGAAATCACCCAATCTCGTCCCAAGCGCTGGCGCACACCAACCATCGAAAGGCCTTCCTTCTGGCTCTCAACGCGCAATGAGGTTCCTTCCGCTACGCGCACAGTGGCCAAGAAACGGCCGTTCGCAGGTTCATAGCCGATGCTTTCGACAGGTGTTGACGCAAGCAAGTACATCGAAAGCGCACTGACCGCTCCACCCGCAACAGCGGCTTGAGCGCTGGCCACCGACTCCGACTGTCCAGGCGATAAATCTTCCAGCGGGCGACCGAAAAGCAGGAGCGCGTAAGCGCTGTTTTGAGAAAGCGGAGGGTTGCTGGCGATGGTAAATCGCGGTTCGTTGAGTTTCCCTTCGCCGAGCAAAGTCAGAGCATAATCGGCGTAATTAATTTGGACGCGTGCCGAAAGTTCAGGCGCGCCTGTTTTGGGGAAACGCACGACGACGCGTTTGACTTCCGCATTGCGCCTAAAGAAATGCACGGGGAATGAGCGCACCGCGAGTTTGCCCGTGAGGCCGTTCTCCGAATTCACACGAAGGTCAATCTCGACGGGGACCTCGGTGTTCAGCTGACTACTACGCAGACCAAAATGCTCGCCTTCGGCGGTGTGGATCCGAATGTCATAAACGAATTCAAACCCCGACGGCGTGGAAGCTAGCTGCCGGTAAACGATCTGCGGATCGGGGAAGAACCGAGGAAAGTGCGTGATCTCGATGTGTGGCAGCAACAGCGAAGAACTATGTACGACAACATCGGCTTTGAGTTCGGCCTTGGGCTCTGCGCGTAGCCCCGTTATGCCGAACGACCCGGACGCCGCAATCTGCACATTCTGGTGATCGGATTTCAATTCGGGAGTCAGTGTCCATTCACTCCGGACGGTGCCTGCGAGCCCCTGCAGGGTCGCATTCCCTTTAAAGAGAATGGTGCCTCCGAGTTCGTTCAAGGGCGCGGGGATCGCGAAGGGCGATTGCTTGAGGCGCTCCACCACGCGAGAGAAGTCTTGGATTTGGAAGTCCCAGTTTCCAATCAAGTCGCCAGCCAGATCATCGCCAGTGCCCATGGGCTCTGCGACAGACAGCTTGCCTTCCAGGCCTAAGTTCTCCGCGCGCGGGCGTAGAGAAGCGTGGGAGAGTACCCAACCCGACCGCCCTGTTTGGCGCGCTTCCGCCGATAGATCCGCACGCAGCTCAATGGGATCGATCTTGGACGATGGCCTCGAAGTCGTTGCCCCTACCGTGCCTTCGAGCTTCAAGTGCGGCTCACTACCGAAGGTCAGGCGATAAGAACCACTTTCAAAAGACGCCTGACGAATGCCGTCAGAGGGGTCTTGTGCCGTCGCGGAGACTTTGCCTTCAATCGAGCCGCCGGAGCGTGCAGCTGTAATCTCGGCGGAATAGTGCGAGGTGGTCTTGCCCGCGCTGTAAGCCGCTGAGGCCTGGGCTTGCAAAGTGTCTTGTTTGCCTTGCAGCTTCCCTGCAAGAACGAGCACGTCCCCACCGTCTCGGTATTGAAGCGACCAATCGGCCTCCATGTCTGTCCAACCAATTCGCGAAAGCCATGAGGGCAGTGAGAGTGTCTCTTCGGGACGATTGGCGCCTGCTTCCGATTTCGTAGCAACGGTGTGGATTTCTAGAGCTGTGACGGCCAGCTTTTCGATCTGCAAGTGCAGGCGGCCTAGGTCGACCAGCAATACCAGGTGTGCATTTTTCGCGCAGACTCTATCGCTCGATTGGGCATTGGGGGCGCAAAACTGTTCGAGATTTAGCGTGAGCCGCTTACGCAATGGCGAGACACTCTCCGCCCGCCAGGAAGCAGAAGCATACTGCAACGGTACCCCCGCTTGTTCCAGCAAACGCACGGCCGTCGGCAAGGTGCTCGGCCGAATAAGGATCGACGGGAAGTAAAACACCGTCAGCAAAGCCACACAAACCGCAAGTACCGCGGCGGCCAACCAAAGTGCCAAGGTTTTGAGAATGGCCTTCATTAAAATTCCTCCCCGTACGTGAAGTGGAATTTTACCGGATGGTTTTGCACGGGGCTTTTTAAAGCAAAACCCGGTGCCACCGTTGCGCGGAAAACGCCGATGGGAGACTGCCAACGCACACCTGCGCCGGGAGAAAGATACCATGTGGGGTCGAGCGAAAAAGCGTCTGTCCCGACGCTACCGGCATCGACAAACACCAAGGGCTGAATTCCCCAAGGCAGGTAATCCGCCGCCCGCATCTCGGCGCCCAGGAAAAGCGAAGTGAGGCCGCCATTAGGGCCAGGGAGTTCCCGTGGGCCGAAGCCGCGCAGGGTTGTGGTTCCCCCAAGGTAGTGGCGTAGGTTGGTTGGCAAATTGCTTATTCCACCTTCGGACTGTCGGACAAAAGTCGTCGAGAGCCCACCACGGAATCCAAAGATCACTTTCCGCGCGCCGTAACGGTGCGATGGGATGAGCCAAGTGAAACGCGTCTGCAGCATTTCCGAGGAGAAGTCGGCCAAGATGTCTTTCTGGCTGAAGGATCCTGTGAGCGTCCACTCATAGCCCATCTGAGGGGCGGCGCGGTTCAGTTCAAACTCATGGCTCGTCACGCGGAAATCCAGTTCAGCAGCCAGAAAGTACGACTGCAACCGGCCCGGCCCGCGGAAGGTGCGCACGCCATTGAGCTGGGGTCCGACCGAAACGAAATAACCCGCCGAGCGCGTGTCCCATGTCATCGTGGGGTTTAGCCGGGCTGTCGCGGTGAGTGTATCTCCGCGGTTGTTGCTCTCGTGTCTCACAGTGAGTGCGGGACGCAGGTGGAAACGAGAGGGTTGGGAAAGCACGTACCACTGGCTTTCGAGTTTCGCTTCTTGGGTGTTGAACAAGTACCCCATGTAGGAAGCTTCAAGAGACGCGCTAAATTTGGAACCACGGGGTCCTAGGCGAGCGTGCGACCATTGCGCACGTAGGAGCGCTCCTAAGTCGGTGTTAAAGCCCACGCCGAGTCGAAGTTCGCGTGGTTTACCCGCAAAGATACGTTGCTGCGCAATGGCTTTGCCGTCTTTGCAATGCACGTTGAAGAATGTGTTGCGTACGACGCCGCTTTCGATGGTTCGCTGGGTGGTCAGTCGCAACATCTCACTATCGTAGGGATCCCCGATGCGAAAAGCGTCGTAGCGCCGGAGTGTTCCGGGCAAGAGGTCTTTAACTTTGTTCTCTTCGACATCCGCCCAAACCACTTTCTCGGCATCACTCACGTGGATGTCGATCCGGCCCGTGGTGGGATCGGCCTGGGTTTGCAGTTCAGGGCAAGCATAGCCTTGGGTCCCCAAAACTTCTTCCACGCGCGCGGCGATAGATTTGAGTGTTGCTGGCGTAAGAAGCTGGCCCTGGAACTCTTTGGGATCCCAGCGGAGGATGGCATCGGGGGCACCCGTGAGCACCGTCTCGCTCACGTGCGACGGATCGCCGAGCTCTAAGATCAGCGTTTCGCCTTCGTGGCGCGAATTCAAAAAGTAAAAGCCGCGGTCTTGG
>JAIEOG010000098.1 GCA_019750655.1 bacterium | reverse complement strand
CATGTCGGCAATTCAGATAACGGAGCGAGCGGCTGAGATCATCCAGAAAGAGACCAACCAATCGTTAGCTGCCGGGGATCTCGCATACCTCGTCAAACAGCGTTTCTCCAAGGCCCTGCAAGAAGACTTTCAAGTGATTGCAAAACCACTCGCCGGCCGGCTCATTGCGCAAACGGACCTCTTCGCTTCGTACTACAGCACTGGCATCGTCTTGCGCCAAATAGGCTTAGGACTGAATGAAACTGTCATCAACGACGTGTCTCGAATTTGGAGCTTGGATCATGCACGGCAACTCGTAACACACACTTTGGAAAGCTCTCCACGGCGTAAAAATCCGGGGGCTCGCCGCGTCGCCGCGATGGTCGGCTACCTAATTATCCCCAACTTGAAGTACAACGCTGACCTTACTGAAAAGCGGCAGCGCCAGAACAATGTTCGAAAAGAGTTCACGCGTTTAACAATCAAACGCGGTCAGGTGCTTTTACGCAAAGGCGAAAAGGTCACTGAAGCGCAAGCCGAAGTGGTCGAATCGCTACGTAAGCTGACATCCATCCCCGCCCTCCTCCAGCGTTTTCTCTGGACGGCGCTGCTGATGCAGGTGTTCTTCCTGAGCCTCTTCCGGTTTGATCTCACGCGGAAAAGCTTTCTGCGGCTCACGCTAAAGAACAGCCTGATGTTTGCTGCAATCGCGTGGCTGTCTATCACGTCCATGAAACTTACGCTTCCTTTCTTGCAGTCGTTCCTAGCCGGAATGGGAATTGAGCAGGGCGCCGAGTTCCTGCTGCCTGTCGCCGCCGGCGGGATCCTCGTGCAATTGCTAATGGGCCGAGAGCTCGCCTACACGTTTGCGATCCTCATGTCGGTTCTAGGTGGTCACCTCGCCGATCGCAGCTTGTTCTTCGGTGTGTGGGTATTTGTGGTTTCCATGGTGGCTGTACAACGCTTGGGCGCTTGTAAACAGCGCACCGACTTATACCGCTCGGGCGCGTGGAGCGGAGCCATTGGCGCCCTCTTCGTCATTGCGAGCGATACACAACTCGCTCTTGGCCACCAGAGTCTCGAATGGTGGACAACCATGCTGCACGCGATCGGAGCTTTTGGCGGCGCTATGGTGGGAGCGGTTATCGCTAGTACTTTGATTCCCATTTTAGAATCAGGCCTGGGCTACACGACGAACTTGAAATTGCTCGAGCTGTCGAACTTCAATCACCCTTTGCTACACAACTTAATGATGAAGGCGCCCGGCACATACCACCACTCGATCATGGTAGGCAGCCTCGCAGAAATCGCGGCCGATCGAATCAAAGCAAATGCACTGCTCGCGCGTGTGTCGGCCTACTACCATGACATTGGAAAGATGGCGAACCCGCTCTACTTCATCGAAAACCAATCGCCGCAGTACAACCCACACGATCATCTATCTCCCGCGATCAGCGCACGCATCCTCTTCTCGCACGTGAAAAATGGCGCGCGCATGGGCCGTGAGCATAATCTTGGGGAATCCATCAACGACATCATCCAGCAGCACCACGGCACGACGCTCGCGACGTTCTTCTTTAATAAAGCCAAAGAACAACACACAGGCGACGCGCCCGTGACCGAAGCCGAATTTCGCTACCCTGGACCGCGCCCTCAAACACGCGAAGCGGCCATCGTGATGATTGCCGACGCTTGTGAAGCTTCCACGCGTAGCATCGCCGAGCCCACGCCCTTGAAGATTCAAGGGATGGTCCACGACATCATTAATAAGCGTTTTTTAGATCAGCAGTTCCACGACTGCGAACTCACACTTAAAGACCTACAAATCATCGAGGAAAGCATCAGCCGCACCCTGCTTTCCCTCTACCACCACCGCATCGAATACCCTGGCCAGAAGCAGGCATTGACCGAAGCCACCGCTGAAATGGCCCGAAAGAACCTCTAGAACCGCGCTGCGAGCTAAGGTATGGTCGGCCCCTTGAAAACCCCTAGAAAAATCCTGCTTGATTGGTCGGCGCCTGGGGCATTTCCCGTTGCCATGCGCCGACGGATGGCGCGCGCGGCGAAGGCGGCGATCGCAGCACTTCCAGCCAAGTCTTGGAACTCGGTGGCACGCAAGCGTCCGCGTTTGGAATTGAGTGTTTCCATCCTTTCTTCTGCGCAGATTCGCAAAGTGAACAGGCAGTTTCGTGGGAAGGATAAAGCCACCGATGTGCTTTCCTTTCCAGCACCGGAAGTTCCAGGATCGTTTGCCGCTGGAGACCTACTCATCTGCCCCGCCGTCGCCAAGACCCAGCTGAAAGACTTTGGGACGACCTACCCAGAGGAACTCGAACGCCTGGTCGTGCACGGCGTTCTGCACCTATTCGGCTACGACCATGAAACAAACGCCCGCGATGCTAAGCGGATGTTTGCGCTTCAGGAAAAGATTCTTCGCAGTCTCTAGACTATTCGCGGATCGCTTCGATGGGATCCAAGCGCGAGGCCTGGATAGACGGGTAAATCGTCGCTAAGAAAACCAACACCGTACAAACCGCGTAGATCATCAAGATCGAAAGCGGGCGGATTTCTACGGGCACGCTAGTTTGGTAGTAGATGTCTGGAAACTGGTAATTGTTCTTGATGTAGTACAAAAGCACGGCACTCAAGATTGCGCCCAGGCCCATCCCGATCATCCCCAGGAAAGCACCCTGCCACATGAAAATCCGTTGGATCTGAGAAGCCGAAGCTCCGAGCGCACGCAGCACGCCGATGTTTTTGCGCTTGTGGCTCACGTGCATGATGAGTGTGATGGCAATGTTCATCACGGCAATCAGCACCGCAAAGCTCAGGATGAGAAACATCGACAACTGCTCGAGCTTGAGCGAGTGAAAGAGCGCTTGGTTG
The DNA here is from genome assembly GCA_019750655.1 of bacterium. GTDB lineage: Bacteria > Bdellovibrionota > FAC87 > UBA2466 > UBA2466 > JAIEOG01. Next base: position 6,998 of record JAIEOG010000098.1, on the reverse strand, counting down.
AATTGCGTCCAGCTCTGGGCTTCCCAACCGGCTGGGAGAAATCCCGAAATGGCTTTCGCCACTTCGTCTGCCGATTCTAAGGAATCCGACCAAACATGCCAGCCACTCAACACGGGCCCTTTGCCGACGATGTCCTGGGCATCGAGCAACGGCACAAAGAGATACTGCTTATCAAAATCGTAGTGGCCCGACTCATAGAGCCCAGAAATCCGGATGGGGAAGGACTTCGGCACAGCCCCCAAAGCACCGCCCCGGCGTAAGGGGGAAAGCAGGTGCACGGTGTCTTTGATATCCGTGCGCAAGTGATCGGCTAACTCGGCACCTAGAACGCCCTCGACAAAAGCAGACGTGGCAGATGGCGGCCTACCGCGGCGGACGTTTTTGGCCATCCGCTCCCACTCTTCCTCGGCAACCCCCCAAACCACCACGCCCATGGTACGAGAGGAGCTTTGCGCGATCATTTCCGTTTCCACAAACGGCATCGCCCGGCGCACGCCTGTTTGCCCGCGGATGAGTTCTTGGATTTTAGTTTGTTCTTCGGCCGTTGGTGGCGTTTTCGCGACACGCCGGACAAGAATATGTGGGTAGGCGCGCAAGACGTTATCGCGCAGCGAGGACTCTAAGCCGTACATCACGCTGAGTAAGGCACTCATCGTACCGACGCCCACTCCGATGGCGAGCCAGGCGAAAAGAGTCATCGCGCTGAAACGGCCGCGCTCTGTGCCTTTGAGCATGAAGCGCCAAGCGATCAAAGGAACGGCGGGGAGCACTCTTAGTATCCCTCGTCAGGCGGATCGGGAAACGGCTCTGCTCCACCCCCGCCACCGCCCCCATTTTCAAAGGGAGGTGCTTCGTCGAGTGGCACGACTTCCGTATCAAACTGCGGAGGCGGCGGCGGTGGCTGCACGAACTCCGGGTTTTCGAAAGTCGGAGGCGGGTCAAAAGATGGCGGGCCGTCCTCTCCGTCGTACCCTTGAGGGTCCATCGGAGGGGGCGCAAAACTTTCAAAGGTCGTCGACGGCGGGTTGAAGCCCGGCGGAGGAGCCGAATCGCGGTTTGGCGAACCCGGATCGGGTTGCGCGGATTCGTTGCGCGCTGCCGGCGCGGGTACATTGGGGCGCTCGGTGCGGGGCTGAAAACCCGGCGCGGTTTGGGCGCTCGGCTGGCCGAAAGCGGACATGTCGGCTTGGGGTTGTTCCGCGGTTGGAGGCGTTTCCGGGGCCGGATCGCCACTCCCACGCCACCACATAAAAGCTCCCACGGCCGCTATTCCCACGAAAATGAATAACCAAATCCGGCTTTTAGATTCCATTCTAGCCCAGCGTAACGCAAAAGCCGGACTGTGGCGAGAGACGAATGGCCTTTTGTGAAACGGCGCGGCTGGTGCTATAACGCGCTTTCATGAGCACGTCTAAGACTGCAGAAAACGAAGAGATTCCCAGCCGGCATTGGGCCGATCACGCCGCCGATGAATTACTGAAAATCCACCCTGGCAAAGAACGCTTTGTTTGCGCCTCAGGGATTTCCCCTAGCGGCATGGTCCACATCGGGAATTTTCGCGAAGTGATCACGGTTGAATTCGTCGTGCGCTCCTTGCGCGACCGCGGCAAGCAAGTGCGCTTCCTTTACAGCTGGGACGATTACGATGCCTTCCGGAAAGTACCTGCGAACCTTCCGCAAAAAGAGGTCCTGGAGAAGAATCTGCGGCGCCCCATTTCCGAAGTGCCCGATGTTTTCGGTAAGGCGAAGTCTTACGCCAGCTATTTTGAAAAAGTATTTGAAGGCGATTTAGCGCCGTTGGGCATTCAGCCAAACTTCATTTACCAAAACGAAGAATACCGCAGTTGCAAATACGCCGAGGGCATCAAGACGGCCTTGGAAAACCAAGCCGACATCGTAAAGATTCTGAATGCTGCCCGCACCGAAGACCTCCCCGCCGATTGGTGGTGCGTGAGCATCTTCTGCAGTGGCTGCGGCAAAGATGCCACGGTCGTCCAAGGCTATGATGCGCCTTACACCCTGCGCTACCATTGCAAAATCTGCAAAGCCGACAAGCAAGTGAATTTCCAATCCGAGCCCGGCGTGAAACTGCTCTGGCGCGTCGACTGGCCTATGCGCTGGGCATTTGAAAATGTCGATTTCGAACCCGGCGGAAAGGACCACTCTTCGCAGGGCGGCTCGTTCCAAACGGGCGCAGACATCATTCGCAAAGTCTGGAAAAAAGAACCGCCTTACTACGTCCAATACGATTTCGTTTTAGCTAAGGGGCTAGGGGCGAAACTCTCTTCGTCTTCTGGAAACCTAATCACTTTGGGCGAAGCGCTAGAAATTTACGAACCGGCCGTCTTGCGCTGGATTTTCGCTAGCCGCAAACCCAACTTGGATTTCTCGATCGCATTCGACTTGGATGTGATGCGCACGTACGACGATTTCGACCGCTGCGAACGTTTCGCATTTGGCGCTGAAGAAGGCGAAGCCAAGAAGGCTTCGTACGAAAAACGCATTTACGAGCTCTCGTGCACCACAGCACCGCCGGCCGCTTTGCCAGCGCAATTCGGTTTCCGCCACCTTTGCAACCAGTTGCAGATCCAAGAAGGCGATATCGAAAAAACGCTGAAGATGTACGAAGACGTGTGCCGCACGCCGCTCGATAAAGAGCGCTTCAAATCCCGTGCAAGCCGCGCGTGGAAGTGGATCTCCACCTTCGCTCCCGAAGATTTCCGCTTCACAGTCCGCGCTGCGGGAGCTGCGATCGAAAAATCCACTCAGCCCAAAGCGGTTGGGGAAGTCGCTGCACTGCTGGAATCTTCGAAAACCGCAGATCTCACGGAAGATGCCCTCGCAAGCGCCGTCTACGAAGTGATGAAGGCGAACGGGCTGGATGCTAAATCGTTCTTCCCCGAGGTCTACCGCATCCTCGTAGGCAAACGAAACGGCCCGAAGCTAGCATCCTTCTTCCAAGCCATCGGCCTAAAACGCTCGGCATCCCTTCTGCGCGATGCCCTTTAAAGACCTCTACCAGTAGGTCGTCGTTACGGTGCAGTCGCCCCAGATCGCCGTTCGGCAGCTCACGCGATCGGTTTCGGGGCGGGCTTGTTGCTGTAACAAGTGCCGCTCTTTGGCCGTCTGTTTAGACAGATGCTCGCTACCTTCCAGTACCCGCATATTGCACTTTCCACAGACGAACTCCGCGGCACAAGAAGCCGCGACGGGAAGTCCCGCCTGGATGGCCGCGTCATAGAGCGAAGTACCCGCTTTGATTTCGGTTGTTTTACCAGAAGGTTCGAAACGCACGGTGGGCATGGAACCAATTTAGCGCTTTCCCAACCTAAGCGCACCTCGATACACTTTGCTGCAAAGGAGCCACGCCTTGCCGAACAACGACGCACCACACCACGACAAATACGCCACAGGACAGGGGCTTTCCGCTGAGCAGTTAAAAGCAGATGGGAAAGTCCTTCAAGGGCTGCTCGAAGAAGTGGGCAAAGTCATCGTCGGCCAACGGCAGATGACCGAAGCGCTCACGATCGGCTTACTCACCGGCGGCCATGTGCTCGTCGAAGGCTTACCGGGCCTTGCGAAAACGCTGGCGGTGAAAAGCCTAGCGCGCTCACTCGATGCGAAATTCCAGCGCGTGCAGTTCACGCCCGATCTACTGCCGAGCGATCTCATTGGAACGTTGATCTACCGCGAGCAAACGGGTGAATTCGTAGCCAAGAAGGGCCCTCTGTTCTGCAATATCCTTCTGGCCGACGAAATCAACCGCGCTCCAGCGAAAGTGCAGAGCGCCCTGCTCGAAGCTATGGCCGAACGCCAAGTGACCATCGGCGAAACGACTTACCCAATGGAAGAGCCATTCTTGGTGCTCGCCACGCAAAATCCCATTGAACAAGAAGGCACGTACCCTCTGCCCGAAGCACAAATGGATCGTTTCCTATTTAAGCTACGGGTGGAATACCCGTCGCGCGAAGAGGAAAAACAGATTCTCGATCGCATGACTCAGGCCACAACACCAGAGGTCCGTGCTGTCTGCGCCCCTCGGCAGATTTTGGAAATTCGCCAACGCGTGCACCAGGTGTACGTCGACGACCGCATTAAGGAATACATCGTGCGGCTCGTGCTCTCCACACGCCCCCATGGCGAAATCCAGCCCGAAGAAGTCTCTGGCAAGCTGCTCAGCGAAATCCGCCAAGCGCTGCGTGTGGGCGCTTCGCCGCGTGCAACGCTCTTTCTCACCACTGCCGCCAAAGCGCGCGCGCTGGTCGATGGACGCGGCTATGTCGTGCCCGACGATGTGAAATCGATCGCCGCAGATGTCTTGCGCCACCGACTCTTACTCACTTTCGAAGCTCAGGCACGCGGGCTATCGACCGACTCCATCATCCAGATGGTTCTGCAAACGGTGAATGTGCCCTAGGCGGTGAACGTGCTCGTTTTCCGAGACAAACTTCTGCACGCGGCTTCGCTTTTAGAGATCCGCTCGCGCCGCAATATCGCTTCGCTCCTCGCGGGGGATTACCGCAGCACGTTCCGCGGGAGCGGAATGCAGTTCAAGGAATTCCGCACCTATGAACCCGGCGACGATATCCGGCACATGAGTTGGACAGTAACAGCCCGCACAGGCAAGCCGACGGTGAAAGTCTACGAAGAAGAGCGCGAGCTGAATATCGTTGCTCTCGTGGATGCCAGCGGTTCCACTGCCGTCGGCAGCACGCAGCGCAAGATCGACATGTATGCCGAAATCACGGCCCTGCTGGGGCTCGCAGCCGTGCGTGCGGGAGACCCGTTTAGCGTCGTGCTTTTCTCGGACAAAGTGCTAGCCCATTTGCCGGCCCACCGCTCCACAGAGCATGTCCGCCAGGCCATGAGCCTTGTGCAAAATCAGCCACTCGCCGGCGAAGCCAGCGATCTACGCCCGGCACTTAGCTACTTACGCCGCGCGCTCAAGCCACGCTCTTTGATCCTGGTCGTATCAGACTTTCTGATGCCCTCTTTCGGCTTGGAACTACGCGCGCTCGCGACTCGGCATGAAGTCGTGCTGCTGCATGGATTTGATGTGGCAGAAGCGGGAGAGGGTCTCTCGGGCGTCTACCGCGTTTGGGATCCGGAGAGCGGGCGTTTTGGCCTGCTCGATGGCGGCTCCCGCGGCGCGCGCGCTCGCTTAGCGGAATACCAAGCAAAGCTTGTGCAGGAACTACAAGATTTAGGACGTAATTGCGGGGCAGATTACCTGCCTTTGCGTGTGGAAGATGACTACCTTAAAAGCCTGGTGCATTTTTTCCATCAGCGTGGGGCTCGTCGCTAGCTCCCCACTCTGGGCGGATTTAGAATTTTCCGTGGAACCCGCAGTAGTTGTGCCGGGCGAACGGGCGAGGCTCGTCGTGCGCCTTCCGGAATCGGATCTGCAATTCCCCGTGGGCGCTTCAGAAGAGCACGTACCCGAAGCGCAAGATGAAACGCTGACGCAAATCCAAGACCTCCAGCTGCTCGATCAGGATTACCGAAAGGTGAAGTCTGAGTTTGTTTGGACCTATGCGCTGACGTCCTACGTTCCTGGAATTTATACGCTGCCGCCTATTGCCATCCGGTTTGGGCCGCAGAGCTTTTCGACTCAACGGCTCACGCTCACGGTGAAAGACCCTCGCCCACCCGGCGACCAAACTTTGCGCCCCAATGCCGACGATCTATCACCCCCTTGGTCCAAAGCGCCGCTGTTTTGGTTGTTCTTAGCCGCCGTTCTCGGAGGCCTCGCGTATGTTTTCCGCGATCGCCTGCGCCCGAAGCCTCGGCCTGTCGAAGCCCCTGCTCCAGCGCCTGAGCCAGAAGAAGATCCACTAGACTGGCTGCGCAAACAGCTTCTCATCTTGCGCGCTCGGCTGGACACTTCGCCGCAGGATCCTCAGGCGCCGGATTGGTGGACGGCCGTGGTGAAAGAGTATGCCGCCCGCGTGAAACGCCAACCCGTGCGCGCGTGGACCACTGGAGAGTTTGCCCAGCGCCTGGAGCACGATGCAAAACTCTCAGCGATTGAAACACTCTTGCGCGCTTGCGACGCCGTCAAATTTGGCCACCCTAACCAAACACCGGCGCAGACAGTGAAAGTGATCTTAGACTGGATCACCGAGACGGAGAGGTTGCTGCTTTGACCTGGGAACTTTCCAATCCGGTCTTTTTGCTCTGGGCGTTGCTACCCATGGCCATCGCTGCCTATGCGCTCGTGCGGCGTCGCTCCTCGAAGGCGCGTGATCTATCCGCGTTTTCGAGCCCGGCCATGCAAAGGCGGCACACGCGCCTCTTGCGGTGGGCCTTCCGCGGTCTGTTTTTGCTCTTAGTGGGCTCGCTCTTCGGTCTTGCGATTATCGCCGCTCGGCCCGTACAGCGGGAATCTTGGACCGAGCGCTCGACGGAGGGCATTGATATCGTCATCACGCTAGATGTTTCCATTAGCATGGTGGCTGATGATTTCCTGCCATCGCGTATTGACGTCGCGAAGCGCGTGATCACGGATTTTATCCAAAAGCGCAAGTATGACCGTATTGGCCTGGTCATCTTCGGTGGCGAGGCGATGACGAAAAGCCCTCTCACTCGAGACCACACTTTTCTATTAGAACAAGTGAAAGCCATCCAGCTCAATGAGCTCAAGCAAGGGACCGCCATTGGGATGGGGCTTTCGAATGCGCTCTTACGGCTGCGGCGCTCCACCGCAAAGACCAAGATCATCGTGTTGCTGACCGACGGGGACAGCAACGTGGGCGCAATCAACCCCGTGACGGCCGCTCAACTCGCGCGCCAAGAAGGCATCAAGATTTACCCCATCGGCATGGGGGAGAAAAACCGCGTGATTGTGGATGTCCCACAGCTCGATGCATACGGCCGCAAGGTCGGGGTCTTGGGCCGTGTCCCGTCCTACATCAACCCAGCGCTCTTGAAAGAAATCGCCGTCACCACGGGTGGCCGCTCTTATATGGCGCGCGATAGCGGTATGCTCGCCCGCATTC
>JAIEOG010000183.1 GCA_019750655.1 bacterium | reverse complement strand
AGAAGAACGCCCGGGTGTTGGACGGGTGATAGAACGTCTGGTGGAACTTCTTGAACTGGGCATAGCTCAGTTCCGGGCAAATGGAGAACGTATCATTTAGGCGCCGTTCGAACATGATCGAGGCCACGAACGAGTTGCGCGTGGCGCCCGATTGGCTCGGCTCCGCAGAGCCCCAGCCCGCATTAAGACCCGTAGCCACAGTCACATCAAACCACCCTAGGCGACGGCGCGGTACCGCCACGGCTTTATATTGGATTGCGGCCGGCATGTGCGTTTCGGCTTGTGCGACCCGCACCTTGTGTCCCTTCCCGATAGCCGCGAGACCGCGTTTACCCGAGTACGAGCGGGCCGTGCGCGGAGAGCCAGCAAGGCTCTCCGCACTCAGCCCGGTCATGAGGGTTGCTATGAGAAGAAGTAAGCGCAAACGATCACCCGTTTCCTAAGCGCATGCAGGTACTCGCTGTGCCAGCAGTGGGGTCATTACCCACGCCGCCTTTAAGGATGCAGGCCTGGATGTTCGAAACGCCCAAGGAGCGGTCGATCTTTGCGAGCAAGGCAACTCCTAGACCCGAAGTGGTCAAGAAGGCATTGACGCGAGAATCGATCTTGAAGGCGCCGCCGCCCAAGACCAGGCCGATTTTGGCGTTGGCCGTGAGGCTTTCCAAGGGTGCAAACTTCAAAGCACGCAGCGAGATGACGCCGTTGAGGACTGTCATATCGAGTTTAATCTGCATGCCTTGAGACAGGTTCACGTCCGCATCGAATTGGATTTTTTCGATGTGCTTTAAGCCCACGACGTCCAAGTCGACGCTAGCGACCGTTGGGAAGAACTTAATCCCAATAGTCCCGCTCAGCGGGCAGGTCGCGGAGGGTTCAAACGCAATCGCAGCGCCAATGAGCTGCAACTTGAAGTCCGGCTTGCAGCCCGTCGCAGGAACTGCGGCGGCCGTGCGTGCAGCAGCGTATTCAGGAACGAGGCTCGTAAACAGAGCTTCCTGAATCTCGCCCATGACTTGGCGGATTTCTTGTTGGGCTTCGGGTTTGGAAAGCGCTGTGCCGGTCAGGTATTGTTCGCCTGCCGCTAAGAATAGCGCTTCGCTTTGGGAATTATCTGCTTCGCGTGCGCAGCTGCTTAAGAGCGCGCCAGCGAGTAGAAATGCCAGAGATCGTCCTTTGATCTTCACGGTATCCCTCCTGGATTAGTCTGTTGCCAGACTTTGTTTTCTTTGGAGAGACACCCCGATCGCGCAGGGGCGGTTGTGCCGGACTTGGTGATGCTCTAGCTGCACTCCCTATTACACACGTTCTTCGGGCAGGGAAGTTGGCGGCGATCGTGAAAAAAATCACACAAACGTGGGGGAAGGCATGCCTAGCCCCCGGAGAAAAACCCGCGAATCTGCACAAAGGCACGGGTGGCGCCTTTGAACTGGCCGAACTGGCTGCCCGCTCCGCCTGCGAAGAGGTGGGCGCCAAAGGTGGCTTCCAAGCGAGAGGAGATCGGCACCATGTAGCTCACTTGCCAAAGGCTGCTGCCATCGTTGGCGTAGTTCGTAATGAGGTTGAACTCGTGGTTTCCAAAGACAGTGCCGCCGGTGACGATGCTCAGGTTCAGAGCATTCTGCCGGATAAAAGCGCCGGGAATCGCGGTTCCTAGAGCATTTAGCGAGAGCTGCAAGCTCAAACGCCAGTCTTTCCATTGGGTGTAATCAAACCCAGCGACGGCTAGGAACTCATCGGCGTGGCCGCTGTAGTAACTCAATTCTGGATTCAGGGAGTCGTAAACATACGCATCGACTGGGCGTTGCGGGGTGAGGGCAGACTCAAAACGCACTACCCAGGGGCCTAAATCCTTCGTCCCTGTGAGTCCGAATGTTTGCAAGGGTTCGTGTGCAGCCGTTGCGACGATGGTGGGGCCCACAAGAGAAGGGCGATAACTCGGCCGGCGATCAAAATAATTAAAATAGAAAGCGCTGAGGTCCCAGCCGGCGAAGAGAGTCGTAGCGCGGATGCCAAATTCTCCGTTATTGAACGCGAGTGCTTTTGTGCGTTCGTCGTGAACTTCTACGTCTGTGCCCGGGAATAGATTTCCAATGGGCGGCGCGAAATCGCTGCCTAACGCGGGGGACAGATTGAAATAGGGTTTCGGAATGTAGAGAACCTGCACTGTCGATTCGCCGAGAAAGGCGACGACATTGGCCATCGGTACAGTGATTCTCTGCGCCGTGAGATCGCCTCCTAAGCCGAATTCGCGAGTATCCTTGGGATTGACGATGTCGGCGAAGAAGAAGCCATAGGATTCTCCCCAAACAACCTGCTGCCAACCCAACCGAGTTTGGAAGCCTGCGCCCTTGTATTGTAAGTAAATATCGCGGGCGACAAATTCTTGGGATTCCGCGGCTAGAACGGGGTGAGAACTATAGCGAGAGTTCACTCCGAAAGCCGATTCGGCATAAGCGCGAGCGCCAAATACCCCCGTCCAGCGATCCGCCTTGAGTGTTTGCTCTAGGTCGATGGTGTGGCGGTGCATGGCCTGATCGATGGGGCCGTTCAAATGCAGGGCAGCGCGCGAGGTAAAACGGACGTTGTAGCTCGAATCAAAAGGATCGCGCGCATGGGCAGCGAAGCTAAGAATGGCGGCAAAGAGCAGGCCGTATTTACGGCAAGGCTTCTTTGGTGAAGAAACTATCATCCAGATCTTCCCGAGCGTATTGAGAATAACTCAAGTGCGATTGTTTATTTGGCGCCAGGGCATCTTTGATGACGACCTTGGAAGCTCTGGGGAGTCCCAGCGCGGGGGCGAAATCTGAATAGTTGCTGGTCTTAAGCAGTTTTCCGGAGAGGGCATAAAACTGTGCTTTAGCCGGTTGGTACGACGCCGTATCCACCCAAAGCTGCACACGGCGGTAGGTGACGGATTCACTTTTCGCGTGCAGATCCAAAACATAGTGGGGTTTGCCGCCAATGGTCTCTTGGCCTGTGATCTTTGCTGCGTAGTCATCAAAAAAACGGGTGCGAGCGATATCGCCGTTTGCCACTTCGCCCGTGAGACGCTGCTGCAAGCTAATGCGCGTGGGGCGTTTTACGGATGGCAGGTAGAGCCAAAGGTCCTCTCCGCGCAGGAGGATCTTGCGGCCCTGCAGGCGTGTGGGCGCGAGAGTTTCGATGAGCGCGTATTTGTCGTCCTTGCTGAAGACTTTGTATACGTTGGTCCGCAAAGCACTCGCGCCGTCGTAGTCTGTGATCTTTACTTGGAAAGAAAATGAACCTTCTGGAGCGCGCGCGTCATCTGCTTTGCGTAGGATTTCCGCTGGCGAAAGTGTTTTGGCAGAAGGCTTTGCGCCTGCAGGCTTCGTCGCGGAAGCCGGGTGGCGCGTGGCTTTTGCGGCATTCTTCTTGGGGGTAGCTAGCGCCAAAGGCGCGATGAGCAAAGCCAGAAGGAGTGGTTTCATTACGTTAAAGGTAACACCATCCCCCCGAAAAGGGGAGAGCCCCGGCGGAACGCCGTGGCCCTCTCGGACTACGGGAGGCAGGATACTGCCGTAGTCGCTATACCCAGTTTGCCTAGCAGATCTTTCGCTTTCACACGCAGGGCTTGGATGTTTGCTTGTGTCGCTTGCTTTGCTGCACGGTCGCGTTTTAGCCGCACCGTAGCATTGAGCGAACGATCGCAGAGATGTGCTTCCAGTCGGGCCATGACATAGGCCGGAATGAGAGCGGCATTGTTTGGCCGTCCACCGCGGTTTGAGAATTGCGTCCAACCCGTGCTGGTCGTCGCCGCACTCGTTGCGTAGAGGCCCAGGCCCGTGATCGTGGCACTGAGTTCTCGTTCCATATCGTCTACTTTCCACGCAGGAGCATCGGCTGTTCCTGCAGCAGTGAGTAGGCCAATCGATTTTGTCAGCCGCTTTTCGAAGTACGCAAACGGATCGGCCGTCGCATCGTCTCGAGAGCATTCGGCAGAGCCCTTGGGATTATCTTCGCCACCGACTTGCTCGTCGGTGCAGAACATCCCCTGGCGTGCCGGGCGAATGCCACTGTACCCATAGGAGATAGCCATCGTGTCGTAGACTCCAATGCGGCTTAGGTGCCGGTACCCGCGTCCTAGGTACTCCATGATGGACGCAGACACGCCGCCGGGGACGTCGTCCGATGTCGCTCCCAGGTTGCCCCGGAAGTTGTGGCGTAGGCCCAAGTTGTGGCCCAGTTCATGCGCCACCATGTCTTGGAAGTAGCCGTCCATATAGGTTGCGTAGTCGAAGCCAGCCGGGATTTCTTCAAAATCATCTCGTTGAAAGAGAGGATCTTGGTAGCTCGGCAGGCGGCTCACTACACGGAAAGGGATCTTGCCCAGGCTTAGGCGCAAGTCCGACGCGCTCTTATGCTCTCGCTGCGCGGACGCAATTTCTTGCGCAGTGGCTTGCATGAGAGCATCTGCCGCGAAGGAATCTCCCGCTTCTCGGAGCGCAATCGCTCGAGTCGAAGCTTCGAACCACTTTGTGTACAGCGCGACAATTGTCGGTCCCTGGATAAGGACATTCGCCGATAGGATTTCGCCGCTGAACTGGTTCGCAATGGAAGGTCCAAGGCCCCCATAAGGGGCTTTGTTGGCCGTATCCCATTCGACAATGTTGTAGCGAATATCTCCCGGAACGAGCGCGTTGTAGCGCGCATCGCTCGGGTCGACGAACTCATAGGACAAGAGCTTCTTGCCCAATAACGCTACGAATTGAGCGTTCCACGCGTCGAATGCCTTGGAGAATGCCGGTTGGTATTCCGCTGGCACGCCTTTGACGTAGTAGTGTACGCGAGGTGTCTCACCTCCAGCGATATTGCGCGGCAGAGGGAAGCGTTGGATGACTGAGTTGCTCGAACGCTCCGTCATGAAGAATCCCACCCCGGGCGCCGCCGGACGGCTCACAAAACTCGGGTCGAAGGTGCTCATCAAGCGGAGGTACCACCGTACGGTAAAGACGGTGTCCGAGGCCGCCGTTCCCGCAAGAGGTTCCATCGCCGTTTCGACATCAAACACCAGCGTGGAGTAGGAATAATCAAACGCCACGGTTGCGTTGGTTTTTGTTTTGAGCTGCGTGAAGTCGCCCTTGGGGTCGAGCATCTGTACGAGATTCAACTCGTCACCCAAAGAGGCGATATCCACTAGGACCGCATCGCTTTTGGTATCGATGCCGACGACTGGCAAAGTGGCCAGTACCTCCTGCTCGGAGCCTTCTTTGCAATCGTGGGTGCACCCCAAAAGAGCAAAGAGGTAATCGCCACTCGACGCTTTGGCGACGATAGGAGTAACCGGGATCGGCGGGAGATCCGTCAGTTTCAGCTGGCCTAGGGTCTCGCTCCCGGCATCTGAAACTTTCGTGATCACCCCGCCGAAGACGTAATTCTCACCAAGAAGGCCCACCGGAAAGCCTAGGACTAGGCTGCCCTTGGGTGGGATAGCCGACGCTGCACTCTGGCTCACGGAACCCAACCCGCGGCTCAAGGCATTTAAGGCCACGCGCCCTTCCGCGCTTGTCGGGCTAAGAAGGGTGCCTTGGCGCACTCCCTCGTCGACACTTGCTAGATCGAGCACGCGAAACTGCTCTGTGCCGATAGTGCGATCGACAGTTCCCTCTTCATTGGTCACCAAATTTTGCGTTAGCTCGCGCGCCGACTGCTGCTGGCAACCCGCCAGGAACAGAAGGGCAGCGGCTGCGCTGCGGATGGATCTTGGATTCATCATTTTTCCCCCGGTGAAGAACTTCCCCACTTAAGGGTAGAGCAAAGGCCGTGCCGGCCGCGGACGCTTGCTGGGTGCGGGGGGCTTTGAGGGACCGAAGAAATTTTACAAGCAGTGGTGCACAACGGCTCCGAAAACTACCGACGTGTATGCGTAATAAATATTATGCGACTGTACGGGGACGCCGCGCTCCGTCGGACAAACCCCTAAGGTAGGAAGACCATTCGACCCACTATCGGCTCCCAGGAAGTGCCGGCTTTCTTCTTGAGGAAGGAGCGGCCTTCAATGGACAGGACTCGGTTCGTCTTCTTATCGAGGGTGACTCGGATGGGGTCGACGATTTGCCGGATGAAGAAATTCGAGGGCTTGAACTCATAGACCGCTTGTTCGGGGGGGCTGTCTTTCACAGCGCTAAGACGAAAGCCTAGGGTTTCAAGTCTTTCGGCCACAATGAATCGGACTTCCAAGGGCGTCCCGGCTTGGAGTTGTTCGGCATGGCGCACGATGGTGTTCACAAGCTGACTGCCGACTATCGGGGCCTGTTCCCATGTTTCCGTCGCCTGCTCGGTTTTACCGGCACGTGTGTAGCGTAGAGTGAGCGTCTTGCCGTCCCAGTGGATTTCTGCGCTTTCGGCTTGTTGCGGGAGCGAGAGGCGGTAATCCACCAACCGTCCGTCGTTCATGGTGGTGGTTTCGCGGGCGAAGTCCTGGCCGGAAGTGTCTTGGTAGCGGGAACTCCAGGTATCTGTGGTTCCTGTGCGATCCTTGAGGAGAGTGTACTCATAGAGAGCGCCGGATTGGCCCTCAAAGAGCGTAGCTTTCACAGTCTCAGTGGCATGGGACAAACAGGTGGCCGTGGCGAGCCACGCAAAGACAACAGATCTCATGGTGTAACAACATGTACGCGGCTTTTGTATTCCATGGTGTGTCTCTGGTTGCTTACTTTGAAGTGCAGATCAAATTCACCCGGCGTTTCTGGAATACCCGCGAACTCCCCCGTGGGGCGTAGTTTCAGCCAACCCGGTCCACTAATCAACTCGTAATGGAGTTTGGGTTGACCGAACTCTTTATCGAGGTCGTAGATAAAGAGTTCGCCGGCGTAGGCTTTGGGGAACCGGATTTCGGAATTCTTCGGCACGGGTCTCGCCCGCTCGGGTTCCACTTCCACGCGGGCGACGACGTCCACCGTCTCTTTTTCCGAATCAAGCGCACGCACCACGACTTCCTGTGTGCCGACATGGCCCTTACCAGGTTTGCCGAAGATGTGCCCATCGGGAGAGACGACCACCCAAGCGGGCCCGCGGACTTTTTCAAAAACCAGTTTGTCCCCAGGATCAATGTCCTTCGCGAATGCCTGAACGACACCCCGGAAAGGCTCCTCAGCTTTCACTTTCCCCAGTTCCAAACGGTTGAGCGTCCATTGAGGGGGGTGATTTTTATAGAGTACTTCAAACGTTGCTTGGACCTCCGCTTGTTGGAGATCGTTCGCAACGACAAATACCGCAGCATGTTTGCCCACGTGCTCGTCGCCTGGATTTCCTGAAAGGGTGCCATTCGGGGCGACTATCAGCCAATCGGGCCCACTTTTCTTGGTGAAACGCAGCGGCAAAGCGTCCAAGTCCTGTGCCGCGGACTGAAGCGATTGGGCAATCGCTTCGCGCGCTTTGCTGGAGAGTGTAAGACGCTGCGATTTCCAAACCGGAGGCCGCGGGTTGCGTTCCACCTGGACACTGAACTTCACCTCGACCTTGTCCTTTCCATCGAACACCGTGGCCGGAAAGGAGTACTGGCCTATTTGTTTGAACTGCGGGCGCGCGGTTATGGAGCTAGTGGGGGTTAAGGTTAGCCACTCGGGAATTCCCGGTAGAAAAACAGAAAGTGTATCGCGGTCGCTATCTTCAGCGAAGGGCATAGCGCCGAGATTCCACTGGCAAGATTCGCGCTCTTTGCAAGTGAGTTTCCAGGCTTCGGCGTGAGCGATAGGCGGGTGGTTCTTAACACGCACTCGAAGATTCAGCGTTTTCGGGCTAGCAACATCGCCGTTATCCGCTGCGAGGGTGATCGGGGGCGTCCCCGCATCGGCATCCGATGGCAGGCCGCTCATTTCTCCCGTTGTGGAGACTTTCAACCACGCTGGACCTTGCACTAGCGTGTAACGGAACGGCTTACCATCTAGATCCGTAGCCCACCCAGCGAGGTTGGCCTTAAATGGTTCACGCGTTTCGATTTCAAAAGCAAGTGCATCGGCTTTCCATTGCGGCCCCCGAGGGTTGCGCTGGACGGTAAGGGTGATGGGGAGCACTACATTCGCTTCTCGATCGCTTACTTGAACCGAGAGTTTGTGGCTTCCGATATGGGCAAATGCGGGAGTGGTTTGTAGATCCCCGCCGGGAGTTAAAACAAGCCACGCCGGCGCGTTTTGCAGAGTGTACGTCAGGCGTTCTTGATCGGGATCGGTGACGGCACCTAGCGTCGGGAGATCTAGGCGCGTGGTTTCGCGCTCCCGCACCGTGAGTTCCAAGGGCTTGACGAGCTTTGGGGGGTAGTTCTTTTTCTCTACCGTGACCCGAAAACGCGCGACAGAAAAAGCCCCGTCGTTAGTGGCGCGGAGTTCTAAGGTCTGGCGGCCGGCCGCCTCGTCAGGCGCGGTGCCAGTGAGCTCCCCTTTGGCGGAAACATTCAACCACGGGGGGGCTGAGATTTTTTCAATCTTGAGTGCGATTCCATCGAGATCCTTCACGAGTGAGTGCGTGCTGGCTTGGATAGGCTCTCGTGTCTTCCAGTTAAACTCAGGTAGCTCCTGCGCCCAAACAGGGGGCTGTGCCCAGCGTTCGATGGTGACCGTAACCGGGAAATCGACATGCGCTTCCTTGTCGCTCGCGCGCACTTGGAATTCATGTTTGCCGATTTGCGCATAGGCGGGAGAACCCGTGAGCTTTCCCTCGGCGCTCAGGGAGAGCCAGCCGGGGAGCTTGGTTGCTGTGAAGCTCAGCCGCTCCTGGTCCAGATCGGAAACGTTGGTATTCAAGTCCCAGGCGGGCTGTGTGCGTTCTTTCGCGGCCATCTGCGCAGCGGTGACCAAAGTGGGAGGGTAGTTCTTTTTGATGATTTTCAAATTGAAGCGGGCAGTGGATGCGACACCATCATTTTTTGCCTGCACGACCAAGGGGTGCTCGCCGGCGTCTAAGTCCTGAGGCGTACCGGAAATCTCGCCCTTGGGGCTGACGGCGATCCACAGTGGCCCTTCCAGCTTGCTGTAGGTGAGCGGCTGGCGGTCGAGTTCACGTGCCAAAGCGGCACTGGCTTTGAACGCTTCGCGTGTTTGGCCACTCAAGACCGGCAGCGTCTCCGGCCATACGGGGAGCTGAGCGTCGCGCACGACGGTCAGAGTCGCCGTCGTCTGCACCGTTTGCTCTTTGTCCCGGGCTTTGACAGTAAAGACATGCTTTCCGATGCGCGAAAAATCCACATTCCCCGCGAGAGTGCCCGAAGGGCTGAGGGTGAGCCAGGTGGGGAGCTTCTCCGCGGAGTAAACCAACTCTTCCCCATCGACATCGGTGATGGCTCCCAGAGCGGGCAGCGAAATCTCCAAAGGCGCGCGTTCTTTCACCGAGTAGTCGATGGCTTTTGCCACATTGGGTGGGTAATTCTTTTTCTCGATCTGGAAGTCGAGCGTGGCGGGCGCGCTCGCAAGATCATTGGCAGCGGTAACGGTGAGTTTTGCCGCGCCGGCATCGGTGTCCGCGGGCGTGCCGGAAACCTCGCCTTGAGGCGAAACGGTAACCCAAACCGGGCCACTGGCTTTGGCGAAACTCAGTTTCAGGCCATCTAGGTCTTTTACCAAGTTTGCCAAGGAGGCTTTGAAGGGCTCGCGCGTGCGGGTTTTCCATGCCGCCAGATTCTCTTTCCACTCAGGGGGCCTGGGGTTGCGGCTTACCTGCAAGGTAAGCGTTGCGGGCGTTTTGAGCTGCCCGTCGGTGAGCACGAGGCTCACCGCATGGGTCCCGATCTCTGAAAACTTGGGGTCCGCCTGGAGTTTTCCCTCGGCCGAAAGTGTTAACCAGCGAATGGGTTTCCCCAAGGCGAAGCGGACCGTATCGGCGTGGGTGGGGTCTTGCGCGTGGGGCATG
>JAIEOG010000099.1 GCA_019750655.1 bacterium | reverse complement strand
GGCTCTGGCACTATTTACCGTCTCCGCTCTCGTTCTCTTAGGCTGGCGCTTCGACATCCATGCGTTGAAGTCCATCGTTCCTGGGTTTGCCCATATGAAGGCAAACAGCGCCGCGGGCTTCCTGGCGTTCGCTATTTGTCTTGCGTGCTACTCGCGCATTCTCAATACCGGCCGAGACAAAGCCATTATCTTCGTCTTCGCATTATTTGCAGGGTTTCTAGGTGCAGCGACATTATTTCAGCACATCACCCAATTGAATCTCGGCATTGACGAGTTTCTTTTTCTCGATCCCCAGGGGCGCATGTCTCCCGTAGTCGCTATCTGTTTTATCCTGACCAGTCTTTCTTTTCTTTATTCGCTCTCGGAAAACTTCGACTATCTGCGCATCTCCCAGCTGCTGGGAATCGTGGTGCTGATCGTCTCTTTTCAGACCTTTGCAGGTTACTTGGTCGGTCTGGGGAGCTCGCAGGGTCCGACGTTCTACAACCAGATGGCACTGGTGACTTCTTCACTCTTCATCGTGACCAACGCAGCGCTCTTGAATCTGCAGCGGCGCTCGGGAATCGTCCAAGTCCTTTCCACGGATACCGTCGGGAGCCGCACGGCTCGGCGCCTTATTTTCTACGCTCTTTGCGTCTTGCCACTCGCGAACTGGCTCGAGGATTTCATAATCCATGATGGGCCCGCGAACGTTAGTGTCGCGACCATGGTTCGCATGTTGATCAACACTGCCAGTTTTGTTTGGCTCGTTTGGCAAATGGGGAAAGACTTACGCAAAGCCGATCAGGACAAAATGAACGCCGAATCGATGCGCAATGCGAGCTTGGCGGAGCAAGAGCGTCTCCAGAGAATCATCACCACCCAAGTAGAAATCGCACAAGCGGGGGCGCAAAAAGAAGATCTCATGGGTGTGATTCTTCGCAGCACGGAAAAGCTTACAGGAATGACAGGGACCGTGATCGAAATGATCGACGGCGATGAGCTTTGTTATGTCGCGGCTTCCGGTACAGCATCGCACTTTTTGGGGATGCGGCTGAAAATCGAAGGTAGTTTCTCGGGCCGCTGCATCACCAGCGGTCAAGTAATGTACTGCCGCGATTCCGAGACAGATGACCGTGTAAACCGCCCGGCATGCCGCAAAATCGGATTACGGTCGATGATTGTCGTTCCGCTCATCACGAACCAGAAACTTGTGGGCGTGCTGAAGACTTACTCCGCGGTGCCGGATGCCTTTGGCTCGACGGAGCTCAACACACTCCAGCTTTTGGCTGGGTTGTTAGGTTCGACGCTGGCGACCGCTAATGCATTCCAGGAAAAGGAAGCGGCGATCCAGGCGCTTCAGGCGAGTGAGAAAAAGCTCACCGAAGAACGAGAGCGCGCGGACGTCGCGACCAACGCCAAATCCCAGTTTTTTGCGACGTTATCTCATGAAATCCGCACTCCCTTGAATGGCGTGATTGGGACTTCCGAACTTCTGCTGGATACTCCACTGGAGGCGGAACAGAAAGAGCTGGCGGAAACCATCCGCACTTGCGGGGACACTCTGCTATTTCTGATTAACGACATCCTGGATTTTTCTAAGATTGAAGCGAAGAAACTCGATCTCGAAAAGATCGATTTCTCCTTAGTGGAAACGTTCGGCCAGATTCACCGTACCATGGAGTTTATGGCGCGGCGCAAAGGCCTAGAGCTCAAGACCGAGCTTCTGGGGATGCCAGCACCGCGTTTCTACCAAGGGGATCCCGGCCGCCTCCGGCAGGTGTTGCTCAATCTCCTCTCTAACTCCATTAAGTTCACAGCCAGCGGCTCAGTAACGCTCAAGGCTCGGGAACAGAAAAAAGGGGATGGGGAAACTGAGTTTAGGATTGAAGTCGTCGACACCGGAATTGGTATCTCCGCTGAATCGCAAGCAAAGCTTTTTCAGCCGTTTGCCCAAGCGGATGTTTCTACGACGCGCAAGTACGGCGGCACGGGTCTAGGGCTTTCGATTTCACATAGCCTCGTCCAGCTGATGGGCGGCGATATGGGCGTGACGAGCGAGCTCGGAAAAGGTGCGACGTTCTGGTTTACGCTGCCGCTCAAGCACGGCCACGCTCCCCCGAAGCCTAAGGAAGACACGGCTGTGAGTACGCGGCCGATGAAGGTTCTTGTCGTGGATGATAACCGCATGAACCAGATCTTAGCGGAGCGCATGCTCAAGAAGCTGGGCCATTCGGTGGTGTCCGTCGATGGTGGCCCCGAAGCTTTGCGTGAGCTGCAGGAGAAAACATTCGACCTTGTCTTGATGGACTGCCAGATGCCGGGCATGGATGGTTTTGAAGCCACTCGCGTGATCCGCCAGCGAGAGCGTAAGACCGGTGCCTACACAATGATTGTCGCTCTTACAGCGAATGCTTCCAGAGAAGATGAAGCGCTTTGCCTGAAGTCGGGGATGGACGCGTTCTGCTCGAAACCTATTACGGTCTCTAAGCTCCAGTCGGGAATTGAACTGGCACTCGGACGCCAGGCAGAAACGAAAGTGGCAGCATAAACATGGCCAACAAACCTACCTTCACGCACCGAAGCGTTTCAGCGACGCAAGACGCTGTTGATACAGTCACAGCTTGGTTGGAACACTACCGCTTCACGCAGATCGCCAAAACCGAAGGTGGTGGGCTGTACAAAACAAAGGGCGGCTTTCTCAATCGGAATGGATTGGGAAACTTGGTCTTTGAAGCGCGCGTTCTCAAAGGCGCCTTGCACCTGCGGGCTTTCTTCTCAAAGAGCCCTTCTTTTCAGGATGCGAAGGAAGTCACTACGAAAGGTTTGCGGGGTGGGCGCAATGTAGCTGCAGCGGTTGCTCTCAACGGGCTTTTCCGTGCGCTGGGACAAGAGCGTATTTCTGTTCCTAAGAAAGTGCGCTGGTACGATTGGTCCTTTTTTCTGAACTTTGTTGGTTTGGTAGCGTTTGTCCTGTTCTTGTCTTTCTTGGCGCTAATGACTTTCGAAGACCTCCCCTTTGCCAAGCCGTCGAGCCTGAGATTCAACTTCAGTGCCGCGTTAGGCTTGCTGATCGCGGGGATGATCAATATTGCACTCGTTTTGGCTCTCCAGATATGGCTGGTGAAAAAGGGGCGCACTATTTGGGCGAAGCTATTCGGCTTGGTATTTTCGATGGCGGGAGGATTGTGGCTGCTATCGGGGCAGTTCCTTAGTCTTGGTCTGGAGGAAATGAACCAGGTCAATCGAGTGGTTTTTTACTGCAACGACACGCCAAACAAGCAAAGCTGTGATGAGGAATTGGAAAAGTTCTCCAAAATGCAAACGGAGAAA
This sequence comes from bacterium, assembly GCA_019750655.1. Lineage (GTDB taxonomy): Bacteria > Bdellovibrionota > FAC87 > UBA2466 > UBA2466 > JAIEOG01. Next base: position 6,527 of record JAIEOG010000099.1, on the reverse strand, counting down.
CCATTTCCCGTAACCTTGAGACAAGCCCTTAACAGTTTGTTGGTAGCTAACCCGCAGCATGAAGATGTAAAGTTCATCCTCTCCCGAATTCCAGCCTCTACTGAGACTCCTTAGTCATAGGCGCACCTTTTTGCAGGAGCTTGCGGGTTAACAGGATATGCCCCAATAAGGCGCCCCCGACGCAAACGGGGGCAATCCATGAGTAGGGTAAGTGCATCGCTAAAGCGAGTGGCGGCTCAACTCCCCACGCAAAAGGCAGGGGAGACGAATAAGCGACGACCCGGATTACGTTTAGCAGCAGAGCAGTTCCGACGAGGTTCGCCCCCCAAGCCACCCAGCGATGTTTAGCGGCGAATGGGGCTGCGATGAGCGCCACAACTCCGGAAAAGATATCGAAGTTCGATCCGGTCCAGGTCATTGTTTGGGGAATCGTGCCCTGTTCCGCCCAGCTATGCAGCACGAGCTCCAACGGTAGGCGAAACGCCTGGAAACCGACCAGTGCTGCAATGGGGATTGCCGCCGCAAGCGTGCGCCCAAAAGGCGAAAGCCCAACGCCCAACACGGCCACCAAGACCAATCCGATAAATAAAGGCACAAAGGGCATCGGGAGGGCTTCGAGCATTCCGCTCACGGTGAGCAGCGTTAAGAGGCCTAACCAGGCGCTTGTTGCCGTGCTGGTGACGAAAGCCCCTTCCACTCCTGCGGCTTTGTAAGCTGCCACCACCCACGCAGTGAGAATGCCGGCAACGATCAGGCAAAACAGGGCTGTTGATACGAGGTCGGGCATATGGAAGGGGATGGTTTGCATGCGGCCATTCTAATGGCCCAGACCGCCGCTCGCTATTTTTTTTCGGATATGCTACAGGCCTTGCGCGGTGGGTTTCCGCGGAGGCGTTATGAAGCTGGTTTCCTTTAGTTTCTTGTGTCTGCTGTCCCTTCCGGCCTGGTCGGGGAGCTACCGAAAGTTCAACGGCGGAAACCTTAAAATCCCCTCCTGCGCTACCAAATACGTCGCAGACAATTGCGGCGGTCCGGTAGATCCCGTGCAAGCCTCGCAACCGGATTTCGCGATCCCTCAGCGGGACCCCAAAACGCGCGAGCCTATTCTGGACCCCAAGACCGGCAAGCAGCTAATTCGTGTGAGTTTCAACCAAGCCGCGTTGACGATTCCTGGCACTGTGGGCGTAAACCATTTTCGCTGTCTGGCGGAAGAGTGCTGCAATACTTTGCACCAAGAGCATGTGAACTGTGACGATTGGTGCAAGAGCATGGGGCATACGTCGGGGGAGCCTATCGGCAATGTGGCTCCTGTCACGCCTGAGTGTCCGACAGAACACAAGAACATGCGCCCGTTTCTGACGAGTTACTGTGGGTGCAATGCACAAGACGACGCCAGTAAAGTGGTGGTTTATCTCGGCGTCGTGGAAGCGCCGCAGACTGTTCAAAAAAACGTCTGCACGCCGATCACATTTGAGCTGCGCAACAACAATGACCAATCCGTTCCGGCGGGCGCCAAGCTTCGTGTGTGGTTTGGAACGGATGCGCAAGCGGTTGCGAATTCGAAGCCTCTCCGGCAACAGGGGCAGTACTACGGGAATTCGAACTGCACTCTGAGTCAGCCGCTAACGTTTGAGTGGGCGCACTTCCAGCAGGGCCAGTCGAAATTAACGGTTTGGTACCTGGATACCCAAGAAGGCCCTCGGCGCACGCGCGCCACGATTCCCGGTCTAGAAACTGCCGCAGTCGATTTCGAGGTTAAGTAAACCGTGCACGCATTCTTAGCGTTTCTTTTTGGGGCTCTGCCTCTCTTTGCCGCAGAGCCCCCGCGGCAGATGGCTACTCTGGGCGATAGCCTTTCTACGGGCGCGATCACCCATCCTGACATGGCGTGGGATCCCAAGAGTCTGGATGAGTTGATTCAAAAGCCTGCCATCGTGCCTCCGCTCATGCCCACCCGCGTTTGGGAACCTGTGGATGAGAGCCAGGGCTATTTGGCGACCCTAGCAAAGAAAGCAGAGCAGGGACTCAAGGAACGGTACATCGGTGGTTATGTCGACCTAGAGGAGAATAGCTGGGGATTTCTTTTGGGGCGAAAACTCCAAGTGGATGCAAAGCAGATCTTGGTTGCGGGAGAGATTGGCACCCGTTCCTCCGATGCACAACCTCAAGCAAAACGTCTTTTGCGCTTTACCGGAAAAGCGTTGCCTTCACTTACGTTTGTCGGGTTCACGGGAAACGACGCCTGCGGTACGGCCTTCAACAGCCAGTTCGATTTCACTGCGGCTCGAAAGGGATTTGCTGCGAATATCCTAAAAGGCCTAAAGGAACTTTTGGACAATGGTGATGCAGTGAATGGCGAAACAGCAACCATCTTCGTTATGGGCCATCTTCCGATTGCCGATCTGATGACGAAAGAGGACGTGCTGGACAAGGAAGTTTTCGCTTTTGGCGAAAACCGCACGTGCCGAGAGCTTCGGGCTATGCGGGAAGGGGACATTCCTAAATACGAAAACCCAAGCCCTCTTTTCAAAACGATCCTCGGCCTCGTGAAGCGCCGTAACCTGCCACCCGTCGTAGAGCTATGCAAAAATGTTCTAAGCATTGAACCCGAGGACACAGAGAAGCAGGTCTTTTTGAGAAATCTCATCGCCGCCTACCGGCTGGGGGCTCAGGACGCCGTAGAAGAAGCCAAAGCTCTTCAAAGCGAGAAGTACCCGCAGAAAAAGGTGCGGTTCCAATACCTGAAGTCCTCAGAGGGGTACCAGATTGAGGCTGACGATGTGGCGGTAGATTGCTTCCACCTCTCTCCGCATGGTCAGGAGAAACTGGCGCAGCTTTTGTTTAACGAAATAAAGCAAACTCTAAGCGACTACGAATAGCCATTTTCCACTTTTTCCCTCGTAATCTCTGATTCTACTAAGGAAGGGATGCGGTTAACAGTGCGTGAATACTAGTTGCTTAATCTCTCCCGCTAGACGGTGGATATTGATCAGGAAGGAGATTTTATGAAACTGATTCTTTCTACCTTGTTGTTGGTGTCCGTAAGTCTCTCCGCAGCGCAGGAAGAGCTGGATTGCGAACTGCAGGAGGGTGCTATCGGCTGCGAAGTGGTGGAGGGACAAGATTATTCTCCCGGTCTGTCCACGGGGAGGGATTGTCCAGATGACCAGTATTATTGCCCTCTATTTAAAAGCTGTGTGCCGACGTCCTATGATTGCAGCTGGTAGCCGCGGATTTACTTTCGAGTGAGTTCTTCGAAAGTGATGGTCTTGCGCTTAGTAAGGGGATGCGCTTTGGTTGTCTTGGTTTTCGACTCCGGCATGGGCTGGCAGAAGTCGTAGGCTTCTTGCAGCCAATCGGTCAGCGGTGCCTCTACTTGGTCACTATCGACAACGAAAACCATGTGCGCATACTTGGTTTTCGTTGTTGGGTGAATCTTGCGGATGCTCGGGTGTTTTATTTTCCGGCCGGCGAAAAAGCAAAGTTCCAAGCGCGATTTCTTCGGGCGCACAAAAAAGTAGCAAGATTTTCGCGAGAACATGATCGAGCGGAACGAAGCGTAGATGCGCTGGTCGCCGAAATCGGTCGCGGCCTCGCGCAGCTTCTCCCAGGCATCTAGGAGTGCCGGCGGCAGGTCTTGAGTCAAAGCCTCTTCGGTGGTTTCCCAACACGCATGAGTTTTTAACTCCTTCGCCGTCAGCCACTTTTTACAGTGGTAGCACTCCTTTTTTCCTGCTCGCGATGACTTCTTTTTCATGGAACCAAGGCTGCCCTCAGGTCCTCACTATACGTCGAGGCGTCAGCGTTTTCTAGCTCAGCCGCCCAACGATTGATGGTTGCCAGTGCCACTTTGCCAGAGCCCGCAAGCGGGATCGCGTCCACGACGTAAACGCGCTGCACGCGTAAAACCGCCTGGAGCCCTTGGCCCAAGATCGCTTGGTTTGCATCCTGCACCGTCATCGGTCGCGTGGAGAACATCACCGTGCGTTTGAAGCCATCTTCTTGCTTCGCTCCCGTAACGCTGAAGAGCGGGCCCTTCGCATCTGTTTCCACTCGCGGGAACGCCACGCCGAGTGCGTTCTCGATGAGGTCGGGGTTGATAAATTCTCCCGCCTTATCTTTGTACGTACGTGCCACGCGTGTGACGAAACGGATCCAGCGAGGGTTTGTCGGGTGAACTTGGATCAGATCGCCCGTCTTGAAGTACTTCTGGCCATCGATCTCCGCGAACGCTTCGCTCTCTGAGCTGAGTTCAGGGTCAGCCGATTGGACGTAGCTCTTGATGATGGTCGGGCCGCGGACACAGAGCTCGCCTTGGCTGCCGAGTCCGAGCTGAGCGCCTGTTTCGACGTCTAGAAGTTTGTAGCGCACGGTCGGGAGCAGCTCCATCCAGCCTTCGCTGTTTTCGTGCTGGACGGCCAAACCACCCGTCGTTTCCGTGCTGCCATAGGCTTCATGGATCATCAGTTGCGGGGCCTGCGCGGAAATGGTCGCCCGTTGGCCTTGCGACATTGCCTGAGCGCCGTACACGAGAAGCTGGAGCGCATCCATCTGTCCCGGCAGAGAAGCGACGGCCATCCCTTCGGCAAATGCCGGAGGCGAAACGGCGCGGTTGAGCGCATAGAGTTCCGTCATGGACGCGAGCTCTTTGTAGTCTGTCGGGTTGGGGATAAGCCCGACTTTCAAGTCCAACAAACTAGGCATCACAATGCCCGCGATGTAGCCCAAGATGTGGAACGGCGGGCCCGTTTGGATAAGGCGGTCGCCCTCATTGACATGGACTAGGCTCAAGAGCCCTTCGACGAAATAGCCCAGCATTTCATCGGTAAATGCGATGGATTTCGGCGTGCCGGTGCTGCCACTCGTCACCAGAATCCCCGCTTCGAGCGAGAGCCGGCGTTGTAGAAGGCTCTTGGCTGCGCCCGTGTAGCTCTGCCAGGCGACTCCGAGCTTGGTGCCCAAGCCAATCTCGCTCACGACTTTTTCAAACTCAACGAAATCGACACCCAGCGTTTTGGCTTCCGTGTCGCCCCACTTGATCTTCGACAGCACGGCACCGGCGGTGAAGACGTGTTCGACGCCTGTGATGCGCAAAGCAGTGCGCACAGAATCCAAGCCCGTCGTGAAGTTCAAAAACACCGGTGTTTTGCCCGCCAGGCGGATGGCCTGGACTGCGACGAAAGCCGGAACGCCGGAAGGAAGCAAGATACCGATTCGATCGCCCGGGATGGCTTCAATTTTCGGCAGAAGTCCCAAAACCATTTGGAACAAGCGCCGGTTGGTAGGTGCGCCGAATTTGGGATCGGCGATGGTAACGCCATTGGGGTCTGCGATTACTTTTTCTAGCCACTTGTGCGTGAACGTGTCGTCGCGCCAGGTGTAACGCAGGCGTTTGTTCTTCGGTGGCTCGAGCCAACGCTTGCTCGGCAAAGCGATGTGCGAACCGCCTTTGACTTCGCCCGCGCCATTGGCGGCGAGCATCAAGTCTTGAACTGTAAGAACGGAATCTGTCGAATCGGATTGGAACTTCGTGCCCGTGCGCGCGGCTGTGTATTCCTCGACCCACAGTAAGAGCTCGGCGGTGGTGAGACTGTCCATGCCGAGATGGTTGCGCAGCTGTTTCGTGAGCAGAGCGGGGTTATCTAAACCTAGCGAGCTGAGTTCTTCCGCGCCCGTTATTTCAATCAGTTTATCGACGACCGCCTGGCGGACCTCATCCGGCACTGAATGAATATCGCCTGCGACCTGCGCGATCGCTGGATCCGGCACGGGGACGGTATTCTGCCACCAGCCCAAGCGGTGGCGCACGCCCATACGTGGGTGGTTCACACCGTTTTCGGTGGTGTTGAAAACTGCATTCAAAGTGTCGTTGATCTGAGCCGGCGTTTGGTTTGCCAGCGCCGCGGTTTGGTTGGTGAAGGTGAGTGTCCAGGGGTGTTTGGGATTCATTCCCAAATTCGCGGCCGTAGAAAGCGCACCCTTCATCAATACAGAACCGATTTTGGGATACTCCCCCGTCCCGGCCATGCTGAACCGACTGCCCCAGAGCCCATCGGAGTAAGCCGTCACGACGTGCGTATCCGGCCTAGTGCTAAGGAGCTGGCCCACCATGCTACCCATGGACTCTGTGCGCGAGCGGTAAATGCGTCCAGAGCCGGCAATCACGACCAGTTTTTTTTCGGCGAGAGCAGCCGAAATTCTGGCGCTCGCACTCTGAAGGGCGTTAGCGTCGCCGTTCTTTTTGGTCATGTCGGGAATCGATATAAGCTCAAAGGGGCTAGCGAGCATGCCCGTCAGACCCGTGAGCTGGTTCTCATCGATCACAATGAGCGGCTTGATCCCCAGGCGCGAGATTTCAGCGAAAACTTTACCGGCTTCCACACCCCAGGTGGGGTGATTCATCACCAAGAGAGTGCCGCGGGCAGGATCCAAGATGGCTTCTTTTGCCCCGGGTTCGTAGTTCACGGCCGTTTTGTAGCGCAGGGCGAGCGCCGACCGGATGAAAAGCGAGCTTGAACCGTAAACGA
>JAIEOG010000287.1 GCA_019750655.1 bacterium | reverse complement strand
GCCGCAGGCCTTTAGCGCAGGAGCGTTATCGGCGGCCGCGCGGAGGTGGGGGCTGGGCGGTCAACGGATCTTCAGGCCAGCTGTGCCTGGGGTAATTGCGTGAGAGTTCTCGGCGCACGGTCGGGTAAGTCTTCTTCCAGAAACCCTCTAAGTCGGTTGTTACTTGGACTGCGCGTTGGTTTGGTGCCAATAGATGAAGTGTGAGTGGCAGTTTGCCGTCGAGCAGCGTAGGGCCTTGCCGCATTCCAAAGAAATCTTGGAGCCGCGATTCGATCCAGGGCGGCCGGCCCAGCGCATACTGGATGCGCACCTGGCGCCCGCCGGGAAGTGTGACGTGCGAGGGGAAACGCCCGAAGACAGCTACAGGGAGGAGCGCTTGTTCCCAATCTAGGTCTTTTAATTCTTGCAGTGAGGTTTTTCCGAGCAGCGCTTGTTGTAAAAGCGCTTCCGTTCCCGGGCCCGTTTTGCCCGCCTGCTCTGCCAAAGCCTGGCGAGAGAACACGCTTTCTAGTGTCTCACGGCTAGCGACCGGCAAGAGACCTTCGATCCACTGGGAGGTCGTAAAGCCCGCGCGCTTTTCCGCTCCCAACCCCAATCCTTGCCGCAAGAGCACTTCGAGCGCTTCCGGATAGTCGGTCACCGTGCCGTCTTGCTCTTCCAAAACCAGTTGATCATAGCGTAGGCGAGAACGAGCAGTCACACGGCTGCGGGCCGAATCCCACTCGAGAGCTTCTTCTTGTACAAGCGGGCTGGGTTCTACTTCCAGTAGCCATTCCGTTTCTAAAGCCACCAGAGCCGAAGCGCGTAGCACCGCACGCGTTTGGCGAGGCATTTGGTGCTCTCGTGCATCGATAACGGCAAAGAGTTCCGCCGATCCAAAAGCGCCCAAGTCATCCGTCTGCAGGGTGCCGCCGCCGCAGAGAACGAGTTCATTGCGGCTGCCTGGCTTTTTCCGGGCGACGCGATCAGCAAAGGCGGCGAGAGCGGCACGGGCGAGGGTTGGTTCGTTCGTGCGCCTTGCACCGGACTCCTCGAGAATCTGTTCGAATCGCCGGCGGCTGCGCTCAGGAATAGATTGGCGCTTCACCGCTTCCAAAGCGTCTAAGTATTCTAGGTCGGATTCGCTGAGCAACGCTGCGAGAGCCACAGCGGGTTGCGTGCAGCCAAGCATCTGCGCTTCTAAGAGCAGTTTCGCCACGCGCGGGTGCGCTGGGAAGCGCGCCATCTTTTTCCCGGTCTCTGTGAGCGCGGCTCCGGTCCCCGAAGCTTCCAAGGCCCCAAGCTGGAATAGCAACGCGCGCGACCGATCGAGCGAAGTGTCCGGTGGCGGTTCGAACCACGCAAAGGCTCCCTCGTCGCTAATCCCGTAGGCTTTGATCTCTAAGAGCGTCTGGGAAAGATCCGCGCGCAACACTTCGGCGGGGTCCTCTGGAGGGCGCATGTCCAAATCGCCCTGCGAATAGAGGCGGATGCAAAGCCCTGGCCCTGTGCGAGCGGCACGGCCCGCGCGTTGCGTTGCCGAGGCTCGTGAGATGGGCCGCGTTTTTAGCGTCGGCAGGCCGGACCAAGAAGAGGCGGTGTTCATCCGGTGCAGGCCGGAGTCGATGACGGTATTCACGCCTTCAATGGTTAGTGAGGACTCCGCGATATTGGTCGAAAGCACAATCTTGCGCCGCGGTCCCGGGGTGACGGCTGCTTCCTGTTCTTCTTTCGAGAGCTCACCGTGGAGTGAGTGGAGTGCAATGCCTTGCTCTCGGGCGATGGGGGCGAGAGCTTGCTCGGCACGGCGTATATCCGCCATGCCGGGCAGGAACACGAGAATATCGCCCCGCTGATCTTCTTTTTGCAGCTGGCTCACGGTGCGCGCAATCGCTTTGTCTAGATAAGCTCCGGCTTCGAGCGGGTAGTGCCGCACTTCCAAAGGAAAGTGGGGCGCGCCAATCTTCAGGTGCACAGGGGAATCCAAGTAAGTCAGGAGCCGCTCGCTGCGAAGCGTGGCCGACATCACGATCAAGCGCAGATCGGGCCGTCGACTCTGCAAAGTCCTTAACAATGCCAGGGCCAAGTCCCCCTGCAGGTGGCGTTCGTGGAACTCATCTAACACTACGGCCGCGACTTTGGAGAGGTGAGGATCGGAGAGCAGGTGCCGTAGCACCATTCCTTCGGTCAGAAAACGCAACCGCGTGCGTGGGCCACCGACATTTTCAAAACGGAATTGGTAGCCGACGGTTTCGCCGGCTTTTTCCCCGCGTTCGTCTGCCACGCGCCGAGCTGCGAGTTTTGCGGCGAGCCGGCGAGGTTCCAGCACCCAGATTTCGCGGTCTTTGCGCCACGGGGCATCTAGTAGGGCGGCAGGCACGCGCGTGGTTTTCCCCGTACCGGGAGCGGCTTCGAGGAGGAGCGCTGTTTTCTTTTCCAGAGCTGCGAGGATCTCAGGCAGGTGGGCATCAATCGGAAGACGGACCAAGCTCTACTCCGCGGCTGGGCGCCAACGCAGACCCAGGTTCAGAATCCGCCAGAGAAGATCGGAATAAGTCAGCCCTGCCTTCAACGCCGATTGGGCAAAGTCTTCTTCTTTGCCGATATGCGGGTTGGGGTTGGCTTCGATCACGTGAATTTCTCCCTTGGAGGTCAAGCGCAGGTCCATGCGCGCGTAACCATTCAACCCGAGCACGCGGTACACCCGGCGGCTGATGTCTTTGACCTTCGCCGCCAGCTCCGCCGGTAGTTCTCGAGCTTCGCCACTGTAGATACCATGTTTTTCACGGTAGTTCGCGTTCCACTTCACGCGCCGAGTGGCAATGGGCCAGCCGGCAGAACTCGGGAAAAACATTTCCCAAACCGGCAAGGCTTCCGGGCGCATATTCCCCAGGACGCCGACATAAAGCTCTCGGCCTTCGATATAGGCTTCGGCGATGGCGTCGGTGCCGAGGTGCTCGTGCACAAAGTTCACACGCTCTTCGAGCTTTTCTTCGTCGGTCACGATCGAGGCCTGGGAAATGCCCAAAGATGCCTCTTCGTTTACGGCCTTCACAATCGCTGGGTAAGTCAGATGTGCGGGGCGTTTGAAACCGCCACCGCGAGGGAAAACCTCAAAGGACGGCGTCGGCAATCCATGGAAGGACAAAATCTTTTTCGCCAAAGACTTATCGCGGGCGAGCATCAAACCGCGCGGGTTGCAACCGGTGTAGGGGATCTTTAAGAGCTCTAAGTAGCTCACGATGTTCTGGTCGAAAAATCCGACACCATCGAATTCTTCGGTGAGGTTAAACGCTACGTGAGGCCGGAACTCATAAACGGCCTTTCTCACGGCGCCGACTTCATCGGAAATGCCGACGCAAAGCACCTCGTGCCCCGCATTGCGCAGTGTTTGCACGACATCGTATTCGGCGCGCCAATCGGCCGCTTTTAATTCGGCCGTCGTTGCCGTGTTAGGGGGAACGAGACTCGAGTGCGTGAGCAAAAGAACGCGCGTCTTTTTAGAGGTGAGAGCCATGGAATCTCCCAGAGCGAAAGAATTTAGATGGCGATTCGGTAAAGGCCGGCGCGGAGAAAGCGAATTGCGTTATTAGTGAGCGCCGGGGGTACGCCGCCTTTTAAGGGAAGGCGACTGGGCGAGACACGGAGTTTCAGATTCCGGGAACGGAAGATCATTTCATCTACCACCCGGTCGACGCGGTATTTGGGTTCACCGCTTAGCTCCGAAACCTGTCGGCTCAGCTTAGGTTTAATTCTACGCAAGAACGCATCCGCTGTCATGGAAGCCCGCGGCGCGTCGCTTTCACGGAAAAGAGCCCGCAAGCGGCGGTCGACTTCAGGCACGTCCAGCATGAAATGGCGCCTCTGCCGGCGGTAGTGCGTGCGTAATTGCAGCCGCAATCGGGGCAGAGCGTCAATCGTGCGCGCATTGCGGACGAGTGGCTCTTTGCCCGCAATCGCTTTCATGAGCCAGTCCATGAATTCGAGTTTGCGCAACGCAGGCCAGCCCGCATATTTCTCCCGCCATTCACTACGCGGTGTGAGCCAAATCGCAAAAGTCTCGGCGAAGTCTTCATCGGGGTGGCTTTGCGCATAGCCTTGCCCGAGGTTGGTCACGAAGCGCCGGCTGTAGGGCATCGGCGAGTAATACCGTGGGTAGCGCTGGCTCGACCTTCCAAACACGGCCTGCACTTCGGGCAAGCTGCGCAGACGGAATGCGTTCTCAATCGCGTGGCCGGCCTCGTGCCGTAAGACTCTTAAGGAAAAATCCGGTGTTTCCGGAAGTGTGCCTTTCATCAGGTTGCGGTCTAATTCCATCAAGCGCGGGTGCGCGAGGTAGAAGGGCACCGCAATTCCGGGAATCCCATCGGGTGTGAACCATTCTGCGGAATACCAAAAATGCGGAGTGAAAAGCAGGCCACGGTTGCGCAGTTCGCGCAGCAGTTTTTCGATCAAGGGCTCAATCGTCGAGCCTTTGAATTTCAAATCCAGATCGCAAAGCCGTAGACGGAGCAGATCTTCGTCGGAGAGTTTCTCCCAAGAGTAAGCTTTGGTGGGTTTTGCTCGAGAGCCCATGCAGCCCTAGATCTAACGACCCCGAGGGCACCCGGCATGCGCTTTTTTTGCCCTCTCCAAAGGGTCGAAATCAGACCGCTCCAATGGATGAGTACGCTACTTATTTTCAGGAGCCGCGTGTTGGTGGCAGCTCTCTTCGAAAACAGCCGAAAAAGAGACGTCCGCATAGCTCGCGAGGAAATGGTGGTTACAAAGCTCCATCAGCTTTTCCATTCCGGGAACATTCTTGTCCGTGAGGAAAGTGAAACGCTTTGCTTGGGCTGCGACTGCCGTCACTTTGCCTTTTTCGGCTTTGAAAGTGGCCGGGATGTCGAGACTCACGGCTTGTCCGCGGAAATGGAACGAAAGTTTGAGAGTCGCTTTCCATTCCTTCTTTGCAGGATTCCACTGAGCGACGTGAAAGCGGAAGGGGACGACGCTATTGCCCTTTTCCTCGACGCCAAAAACGTATTTCATCACGCGGTAATCGCGCGCGGGCAGGAGCGAGTCCCAAGAAGAAAGATCCAGCGAGCCTTCGCCGTTCAGCCCACTCTTGCCGGTGCGCGCGACCGCAGCGACGCGAGCAAACGCGCCTTTAACGGGGACGGTCTTTTCTTTAAAGGCGATGCCTTCGATTTTGCTCTCTGTGGGATGCAAAACCCAGAGTGCCCCGCGTTTACAGTCGGGCTCTAGCGCTTTGGTGGATTGTTCCCATTCCGCTTTGGAAAACTGATCGCTCGGCCGGCTCTCTTCGAGCACGGGCGCCTTTGGTGGTTCGAATTTCTTGTTTTCGATTTGTTCTGGAACAGCGAAGGCTACCGACGAGACAATCCAAGTGATCAGCGCTAGATTTTTCATGGCGCGATCATACTAAGGCAGATCAAAGAAAAGCAACTCGCAGTCTTCTTGCGCTGTGACGGTATGTGCCTTTTCTAAGTCGAAAGCCAGCCCATCCCCAGCGTGGAGCACCGTGCCGTCGGCATCGGCTTTCCCGCGCGCCACCTGGATCCAACCGAACCGTCCTGGGTGAGCGGGCGTCGAAATCTTTTTTCCCGAGGGCAGCAATAAGCCCGAGAGCTGAATGTCCTGCTCGAGACGAATAGCGCCGCCACTCCCCGTCGCATTCGCTAGAGCGCGCCACTGCCCCGGAGTTTCTCGGACAGGTAGGTGCTTTTGCTCGTAACCCGGCGTGAGCCGTTTCTCGCGAGGGAGAATCCAGATCTGCAATAGGTGAACGGGTTCTTGGGCGGGGTTGGCTTCGCTATGGGTGATGCCCGTGCCCGCCGTCATCCGTTGGATGTCGCCGGGGCGAATGACAGAGCCATTCCCTAAACTATCTTTATGTTCCAGCGAGCCCGATAGAACGTACGTGAGAATTTCCATGTCTCGGTGCGGGTGCGTGGGAAATCCCGTCGCAGCAGCGACACGATCCTCATTGATGACTCGCAAAACGCGGAAACCCATTTGATCGGGATCGTAGTACTCACCGAAAGAAAAGCTGTGCCAGGTGTCGAGCCAGCCGTGGTCAAAATGGCCGCGTTCGGATGCTTTGCGAAGGTTCCACATAACAAAAAGCATACTCTTCTCAGGGGAGTTTGCTAGACTGTAATGCCATGCGTAAGAGGATCCAAATCTGGGTGAAGCACCTCCAAGCGTTCGTCGACCGCGCTTGGTATTTCCCGACGCTCGGCCTGTTGGCCGCTATCGATTTGTTCATTCTCATCATTCCCACAGACGCTTTGTTGGTTTCGTCGGTGATGTTGCGCCAACGCAAATGGGTTTCGGCGGCACTCTGGGTGGCGTTGGGTTCGTCCTTGGGGAGCGCTATCTTGGCGGGGTTGATCCAATGGGACACGCACCTCGTGATGGATGTTTGGTTCCCCGGCGCATTTGGTTCCGAAATCTGGCGCGCCATGGACGCCTTCTTTGATAAGCACGGCGCCCTTGCGTTGGCGTTGATCGCTTTTAGCCCTTTGGTCCAATTCCCGGCAGTGGCGATTGCAGCGCTCTCCGGCATGCCGCCCGCCGAAGTTTTCTTCTTCTGTCTCTTAGGCCGGACCTCCAAAGCTATGATTTTTTCCTGGGTTGCTTCTTTCGCTCCCCGTCTTTTGTTGAAAGTTCCGGGGATGCGGCAAGAGCTGGCATTCCTCCACGATCCGCAATAGCCGCGGCACTCCCGCTTTCGATAACGCCTGTCTACACAATATTTCCCACACTCATTGCCGAGCGCTAGCGCAGCGCCTAATTTGGCTCCGGGTTTGGGGGAATCATGTCACGTTATTTTTCTGTCATCGCTAGTCTTTGCTTTTTGAGCCAGTTCGCTTTCGCCGATGAAGGCATGTGGCTCTTTAACAATCTTCCTGAGAAGCACCTCAAGGATACTTACGGCTTTGAAGTGACGCCGGAATGGAAAGAGCATGCGATGAAGTCGTCGGTGCGCTTCAATGTGGGCGGATCGGGATCTTTCATCTCGTCGGATGGTTTGGTGCTCACCAACCACCATGTCGGCGCCGATGCCCTCCATAAGAGCTCGGATGCAAAGCACGACTACCTGAAAACGGGTTTCTACGCGAAAAGCCGCGGTAAAGAGATTGCCGCTAAAGATCTGGAACTCAACCAGCTCGAGGCCATCACCGATGTCACAGCCCAGGTGCAAGCGGCCGTGAAAGGCAAGACCGGCCCCGAAGCCGCTGCCGCCCGCGCTAAGGTCATTGGGGAAATTGAAAAAGAAGCCTTTGAGAAAACCAAACTGCGTAGCGATGTCGTAACGCTCTACCAGGGCGGCGAGTACCACCTCTACCAGTACAAGGTGTACACCGATGTACGCTTAGTTTTTGCCCCAGAACAGTCCATCGCATTTTTCGGCGGCGACCCGGATAACTTCGAATTTCCACGCCACAACCTAGATATGTGTATTTTCCGGGTTTATGAAAACGGCAAGCCGGCCAATATCCAGCATTACTTGAAATGGTCGGACAAAGGCGTTCAGGAAGGTGACTTGATTTTCGTCTCTGGACACCCGGGCCGCACCAACCGCATGTACTCAATGGACGCCCTGTCGTTCTTGCGGGACTACCAGTTTAAGTACCTGCTCGGCCGCTTACACCGCCGGGAAAATATTTTGAACCTCTTCCGCCAAGAGAGCGCTGCAAATGAGCAGATCGCGGCCGATGATTTTTTCGGTACCCAAAACTCGCGGAAAGCCTACACAGGTATGTCCCAGGGCCTGCAAGATCTAAACTTATTCCGTACCAAACAAGCGGCAGAATATGCGCTGCAAAGCCAGATCATGACCCGCCACCCGGGCGACAACGAGTTGCTGGATGCTTGGAAGCAGCTGGCGAACGCGCAAGAAGCTCACAAAAAAATCCTGGTCCGTCGGGCGCTCTTGTCCACGGGACACGCATTTGATTCTCGCTTGTTCCAGATCGCGCGTCTCTTAATGCGCCACTCTTCTACCGAAGGGGCTGGACGCGCTTCGCTCGAGCAGGATCTGTTCTCGACTGCTCCGATCTCTAAAGAGTTGGATATCGCGCTCCTGACGGATTCCTTGCAGGTGTTTTCCGATACATTCGGTTCGAGAAGCCCGCTCGTGACTCAAGTGCTCCACGGCCGCAAGTCCGATGAAATTGCACGTGAGCTAGTCGAAGGCAGCTCGTTGGATGACGTGAACGTCCGCAAGCTCATTGCTAAAGGCGGTAAGGCCGCTCTCAAAGCCAGCTACGATCCGATGATTCAGCTCGCAATGGCGATGGACGGCGCCGCGAAACGCGCGGAGAAGGACTACCAAACGAAAGTCGCCGAAGTGGAACGTCAGGCCTACGCCAAAATCGCAGGAGCTATCTTTGAGATCCGCGGTAAAACGACGTATCCCGATGCGACATTCACCCTGCGCCTGTCTTTCGGCACGGTGAAGGGCTACACCGACTCCGCCAAGAAAGCGGTTGCTGCCCAAACGACTTTCTCAGGACTCTTCGACGAAGAAAGCCAACACAGTGGCCATTACCCTTGGGAACTGCCGACGACTTGGAAACGGGCCAAAGACCAGCTCAACCCTGCCACGCCCTTTAACTTCGTCTCCACGGCGGATATTATTGGGGGCAACTCAGGAAGCCCGGTGCTAAACCGCGAAGGCGAATTGGTAGGCCTGATCTTTGATGGCAATATCGAATCGCTAACCGCGAACTACGTCTACGACGACAAAGTCTCGCGCGCCGTCTCGGTCCACTCGGCAGGCATGCTCGAAGCGTTGCAAAAAGTTTACGGCGCTCAAGGGCTCGCTAAAGAATTGGGGTTCTAATGCGTTTGGATATGGGTTTGTTGTTCCTCCGGGTTTTCGCTGGAGGCATGATGCTCTTGTCCCATGGTTGGGCAAAACTTTCCAACTACGGCACCTTAGCGACGACGTTTCCGGATCCTTTGGGAATGGGCGTAGGCTTTACGCTCGGGGTTGCGATTTTCGCGGAGTTCTTTTGTTCGTTGTTGGTGGTTCTTGGACTCTCAACGCGTCTAGCGACCATCCCACTCATTGGGACTATGCTGACGGCAGCGTTCGTGGTGCATGCGATGGATCCCTTCGATAAGAAGGAATTCGCGCTCATCTACGCGACGTGCTTCATCACGATTTTCCTAACGGGCCCGGGAGCGTTCTCGCTCGATGCTTTTGCGCGTTTGCGAGGCCGGCGCTAAAAGGTACCTACTACCTTTTGGTACGAAATTAAAAAGCCCCGCCTACGTTGCCGTAAGCGGGGCCTTTAATTTTATAAGACTTAGTACCAGATGGACTGGGTCGTGCTGCAGCTGCCCGTGTTACCCGCGGTGTCGCGGATGTTGAGCTTAATGCCGTACGAGCCGCTGTAGTAGAACTTCAGGTAAGCGCTGGTTGCGCCGTACCAGTAGCCGCTGTAGCTCGACGTCGGGCTGCCACCGTAAGTCACGTCAATCGATTCCACCCACTTCGTTGCCGAAGGAGAGCCACCCGAGATGGACGCCCAAGCGAGAATCCATTGCTGCGTGTAGGACGGGTTCGGCGAGGTGTAAGCCGTGCAAGAGAGCGCCGGGTTCACCGTCGGAGAAATCTCTACGTTGTCCGTCAGCGTCGCGCCAGCTTGGCAGAGCGCGCCGGTGGTTTTGGACTTCGCTTGGATGAGCGCCGTCTTCACACCAGGGACAGAGTATTTCACAACGCGGGTGTTATCCGTTTGGCTCTGGATGACGCCATCGCTGTGAGTTGCAAAGTAAGTGATGAGCAGGGGCTCGCCGTTGCTGGCCGTAACCGAGAAGG
>JAIEOG010000445.1 GCA_019750655.1 bacterium | reverse complement strand
AACTTCCTTTTCCTCGTTTTCGACGAGGTCTTGGCGGTTAGCCTTCTTGAAAGCATCGATGGAATCTAAGCGCTGCTTCAACAGGCTGCCGATGACTTTGACAATCTCAGCATCATCGAGCTCAGCCTTTTTATCGATCTCACGCTTCTTGATCTCGGCGATCAGCATGCGCAAGGCTACTAGGCGCACGCTGTCCTTCGCGCGCATAGCGTCCTTTATATCGTTTTGAAGCTTGGCTTTGAGTTCCATAGGAAGGGCTAGCGCCGATCCAGGCGTTTCATGGCCCGTTTACGGGCAGCCAAAGATTTTTTCTTCCGGCGAACGGAAGGTTTTTCGTAGTACTCACGGCGGCGCACTTCAGAAAGAATTCCTGCTTTCTCACACTGCTTTTTAAAGCGGCGGAGGGCGCTGTCGTAAGGTTCGTTTTCTTTTACGCGAAGTCCAGGCAAAGCAATCTCCTCGAGCCGGTCATAGTAGTAACGCGATCGGACGACCGTCAAGGCCGAATTGTAGCGCCTCTCCAGCAGTTCATAGAATGGCCATGGCGTCGCCATAGCTGAAGAAGCGGTACTGGCGCAGCACCGCCTCCCGGTAGGCGGCTTGGGCGCGCTCCCGGCCCAGGAAGGCGCATACCAAAATGAAAAGAGAGGACTGCGGGAGGTGGAAATTGGTGATTAGCCCATCGAGCTGGGTGAATTTGTAGCCCGGGCGGATGAAGAGCCGGGTGGTGCCGGGGCCGGGTTTGCCCTGCGCGGCCTCCAGGGCCCGGAGGCTTGTCGTTCCCACCGCAATCACCCTCCCCCCGGTTCGGCGAGTTTGGGCCAAGCGTTCCGCAACCTCGGTAGGGATCTCGAAGTTCTCCGCATGGAGCTCCTGGGCGTCGGGTTCCAAAGGAGCGAAGGTTCCGTAGCCCACCTGGAGCGTGATCTTTTCAATGTGGATTCCGCGGCTTTGGATTTCCGCGAGCAGCTCGGGAGTGAAATGCAGACCTGCCGTCGGCGCGGCGACCGACTGGCCTGTCTCGGCATAAACTGTTTGGTAGTCCACGGCATCGCGGTCTGTTGCTGGGCGTTTCAAGTAAGGCGGCAGCGGCATCTTTCCGTGCGCGTCCAACCACGCAAAGAACGCCTCGCCCTTGTTTGCGAAATGCACTTCAAACTGGCGCGCGTCTTCAGCGCGGCGGATGACCTGCGCCGTTTGCCCGCCCGGAAAGGTTAACTCGCTGCCATTGGGATCGATATGTTTTCCCGGGCGCACGAGTGCATTCCAACCGTCACGGGCATTCGGTTCGAGCAGGAGCACTTCGAATTCCCGGCCTTTTGCGTTCTTTCCGAAAAGGCGCGCCTTCAAAACACGGGTCGTGTTGACGACGAGCGTGTCCCCTACGCGCAAAAGTTTTCCGATGTCGTGGAACTGCAGGTGCTCCGCGGCGCCGCCCTTCAGCGGCACGTGCAGGAGCCGCGAACTATCACGGGGTACGGCTGGAGTGCGAGCGATCAGGCTGTCGGGTAGGGGAAAATCGTAGTCCGCTAGCGAAAGCATTCGCGGACCATACGCCAGCCACGCGCCGAGAATCCACCGATTTCTGGGACCAGGCCGCGGGTTTATCGCCGGGGTAGTAATGGTTGAGAATGCGCAGATACGAGAAGCCTTTTTCCGCTAAGTGCTTGGCGCCCCATTGGCACATGCCCACACCATGCCCGGCACCCAAACCCGTGGCGCGGACGCTACCGTCCTGAGGGTAGAATTCAAAATAGGTGCTCTTGAGCTGTGTATATCCCAGTTCACGCCGCAGGTTTTCCGCCGACAAAAGCCGCGATTTTCCAGCAGAAGAAACTTCGACTTCCAAAACACGCCCGGCTGGGTTGCGTGAGACGGGGTGCACATCGACGTGCGTACTCGAGGGAAGGCCCAGTTTCTTTGCGAAAGTTTTATTGTCCCATTGCCGTCCCACTGGAAGGGGTGGTTGCGGCAGTAGGGACACGGCACACGCTCGGCGAATAAGCGGCGCTTGCCCCAGGCTTGTTCCGGAGTGAGCGTCTCTCCCCCGCAACGAGAATGGTAATAAGCCGTTGTCGGGCGGCCGAGGCGCGTGAGTACGACGCCATCCGTTTGTTTCACAGCATCCCAAACGCTTAGCTGTTCCGACCCGACGCCTTGGTACACCTGGTCTTCCGTCGTGTCTTCGAGATCGAACAAAGCATGGCGCGGTTGGCGGATTTTAGCGACGGTATAGCTCCGAGCTGCGACTGTTTGCGCTTTGAGTGCTTCCAGCGGCCAGCTTGGGCTCATCTCACCGCCGACAGTGCTTGCTAAGTAATGTTCCATCGCGATGTTGTTCACGAGAAAAACCTCACCCTCGCGCACTTGGACACGCAATCCGCCGCGGTATTTGCGGTCGGCTGTTTCAAACCCGATTTTTCCTTTGCTCCATTGCAGGTCGAGATCTCCGACGATAAGCGGCACGTAAGGGATGCGCACGATTTCTAGTTCGCCCGTTTCGGAGGGGTGCAGCCAGAGAACGCCCGGCTGCAACTCGGGCGAACGGCGCTTGCCATTAACGCGGACGGCCGCGGGTTCGAGGATGCGCACGGACAGCGCGGCATTCGACCTGTCTAGAAGCACCCGAACGGGTGTGCTAAAATGAGTGAGATCTCTCGCGCCTGTTTTCCCAACCGCCCAATCGCAAAAAAGACAAAAGAAAACAAGCGCTAAGCTTATCCGCTTAAATTTTTTCATCGTGTTTGTCGGGGAAATCCCGGGCGATTGCCCAGTGGATTTATTCTAACATGAACAAGACGCTTATCCTGGGTTTGTTTCTTTCTCATTTCGCAGCGCACGCCGCCGTCGCGCCCGACCGTTTGCCGAGTGAACTAAGGCCGGTTTTGGGTGATGCGAGACAGTTGCACCGCACTGCGAGTGTGAACTGGCCTTTCGCTAGTGCGGACAATCGGCGAATTCCGCCGAAGCCGTCACCGGCGATCCCGTCGATTGCCAAGGCCACTGCGCTCGAAACGCCACAACCTTTAGTTGAAATTCCCGAACTCGAACCCGATCGCATCCGCGTCGTAATCGATGCGGGCCATGGCGGCCACGATATGGGCGCGCAAGGCGGCTTTCATTTGAAAGAGAAAGAAATCTGCTTGCGCATCGCACGCATGGTGCATGCCCGGCTCGATCGCTTGGCGCGCTTAGGCGACTTGCCGCTCGAAATTCGCTTGAGCCGCACCGAAGACGCTTTTATTCCCTTACGCGAACGTGCGCGCATCGCGAACAGCTGGGGCGCGGATTTTTTCGTGAGCATCCATGTGAACTCTTCACCCGCGATTCGGGCGCGCGGTTTCGAAGTGTATTTTCTTTCCAACGAAGCGAGTGATGCGGAAGCCTCTCGCTTAGCCCGGAAAGAAAACCAAGAACCGGCAGCGCCTTTGTCGGCGGGGATTCTGTCGATTCTTTCGGATTTACAGACGAACGCACACATTTTGGAGAGCAGCCGCTTCGCTGAGGTCGTGCACGCTGCCCTGGCAGAACGAGTGCGGGCCAATGGCCGTGGCGTGCGCCAAGCGCCTTTTAGTGTTTTGGCAGGAACGCAAATGCCGGCATTGCTCGTCGAAGTGGGCTACCTGACAAACCCTGAGGAAGCACAGCTCTTACCGAAAACGACCCACCAAACCAAGCTCGCGTCCGGCATTGCGGAAGGGATTTTGAATGCGGCTCTCCGCCTACACCGCCGGCCCGACCCACCCACCCCGAAAACGCCTGCTACCGCGTCGCTCAAATAGAGTTCCCGATTGCTTGGGGAGGTGTTAAACCTCGTCCCTAAGATGACACGCCACGATGGTAGAAAGCCCGATCAGTTACGCCCAATTCAAATCACGCCCCATTACCTGACGCATTCTCCAGGCTCTTGCCTGATTGCCTGCGGCGGCACACGCGTGGTTTGCAGTGCGACGATAGAAAACAGTGTCCCACCTTTCTTAAAAGGTTCGGGGCGCGGCTGGCTCACGGCGGAGTACTCCATGCTCCCCGGCAGCTCGGGCCAACGCATCCAGCGCGAACGTTCTAAAGTCGGCGGGCGCACGCAGGAAATCCAGCGTTTGATTGGGCGCTCACTGCGCAACTGCATCGATTTTGCTCCGTTGGGAGAACGCTCAATTCTCATCGACTGCGACGTCATCGATGCCGATGGCGGAACGCGGACCGCTTCCATCACGGGTGCGTATGTCGCTTTGGGAATTGCGCTCCACAAGCTCTCTAAGCAAAACCCAGATCTTTCAAAGGTCCTAAAAACAGCCGTGGCGGCGATTTCCGTCGGCATGGTGGGCACACTGCCCGTCTTGGATCTGAACTACATTGAAGACAAAGACGCCGCTGTCGATATGAACGTCGTCATGACTTCGACTAACCAGTTCGTCGAAGTCCAAGGCACGGGTGAGAATGCGCCGTTTGATCGCAAGCAGCTCGATGCCCTTTTGGCACTCGCCGAAGGTGGCTTGAAACAGCTTTTCCAAATCCAGCAGCAGGCGCTTAAAGCCGCTATCGGATGAAAACGCTTCTCTTAGGAACGCAGAACCGCGGCAAAATCGAAGAACTGCGAGCTCTGCTGGGAGCGGACTATTTGGTCCAGGGTCTAGAAGACCTTGGAAAATCCCCTCCCACCGTGGTGGAAGACGGAAACTCCTACCGTGAACACGCTTTGAAAAAGGCCCTGGCCTATTCCGGGTGGGCAGGTTGTCCCGTGCTTGCCGACGATTCAGGGCTCGAGGTGGATGCGCTAGGCGGCGCTCCCGGCGTGCACTCTGCTTATTATGGTGGTGAAAACCTCACCTGGCCGCAGCGTTGGGCCTATCTTTTAGAAGCTCTAAAGCCGTTTCCTCAGGAAAAATGGACCGCCCGCTTTCGTTGCGTCCTTTGTTATGTCGATGGCACATCTGCGCCCCAGTTTTTCGAGGGGGTGGCCGAAGGCCGGGTAGTGCCCTCCCCTCGCGGGGATAAAGGTTTCGGTTATGACCCCATTCTTTGGAGTACCGACTTGGGAATGACCTTCGCCGAAGCGCCTGCAGAACGGAAGAACGCCGTCAGCCACCGCGCCCGGGCGCTTTTTTCCTTTCGCCAGTGGCTTGACCGCTTAGAACCTCGCAGCTAAGGTCCTAGCTCGTCTCTTTTACCGATTCTTTCTTGCCCAGGTAGCTCAGTCGGTAGAGCAGAGGATTGAAAATCCTCGTGTCGGCGGTTCGATTCCGTCCCTGGGCACTTTCGCCGCATTTGGCTCCACTCAGCGTCGCCACTCCTCCTTGTCGCTCCCGCGTACGGGCAGTACGCGTCCGCTTCGCGTCGTCGCGCTCCTTGATTGGAGCCAAATGCGGCGAAAGTGCCGTGCCCCTCTGTGGTCCGCTTTCTTGGCTGCTTCTTGGGCTTCGCCCTGTGAAGGGCGCCCTGAGATGATTCGCATCGCGGAGCGATGCGCTCCACCCTTCCTTATTTTAGTTGCAGAGTTTTGCGCGGAAGTGGCCGTAGACGCCGTCGTTTTCGGAGCGGAAATCGATGTAGACCGTTATGGAGTCGGGGTCGCTGATTAGGATTTCGGCTTTGTAGGTTGCGCGCATGGAGGCGCTGGCGCTAATGGAGCCGGGGGCGGTTTCGTTGAATTTGGTCCAGATTGTGAT
Source organism: bacterium (assembly GCA_019750655.1). Lineage (GTDB taxonomy): Bacteria > Bdellovibrionota > FAC87 > UBA2466 > UBA2466 > JAIEOG01. The sequence continues at coordinate 4,124 of JAIEOG010000445.1, read as the reverse complement.
TGGTTGTTCGATTACGCCGGTGTCTAGGTTTCCGGAGCTGAAAGTTAGGCGGGAGGCGGGGGTTGTCGGCATCCAGAGTTCGTCGCATTCGCGGCCTGCTGGAATGGCTGTGTTGTAAATCTGGATTTCTGGCTTGGGATTAAATCTGGGGCTAGCGAATGCGCGCGCGCTTACAGGAACCCAGGGTTTCTTTTCGAATGTGCCGCTGAGTAGGGGGCGCATGTTTTCTAGGGTGTCGATCTGGATAGCGGCTTGTTTTCCACAAGACGTTAGGAAGGCCAGAACGGCGAACGCAATGGTTTTGGTGTGGCGCATTTTCTCTCCCATTTTCGAAACGGTACTGAGGGTTGGGTTGGCTGCCAATCGAATTCGCCTTTTGCCTTAGTCTGCTTTAGAACGGCTTTATGGTTTTTGTGAAATTGAAGAAAGCACCCTCGGAGATTCAAGGGTTTGGGTGTTTTGCGGGGGAGAAAATTTCTCGTGGGACGGTGATCGCTTATTGGGCGGATCCGGAGGAGTGTTGGATTTTGTCTGCGGAAGCGCACCGGAAGAAGTTTAAGAAGAAATCGGTGCGCACCCTAAAGACCGCCGTGCGGTTGATGGGCGATCTTTATGTGCAAGCGCACCCCTGGGATGTGAAAGATCCTACCGACTTTATGAACCACTCCGACAAGCCCAATGTTGGGTATGCCGGTGGGTTGATGTTTGCTTTGAAGGATATCGCGCGCGGGGTGGAGATGCTGATGGATTATCGGCTACTCAATGCGCATTACGAAGTCGATGTCGTGCGCGGGCACTCGGCTAAAAAGCAGCTCAAGGCGAGTGCGAAGCAAGTGCGCCGCGCGTTTAAAGCTCAGTAATCGTCGTCCCAGCCGTCGTAATCGACGTCGGAGTCGTAATCATCGTCGTCATTGTAGCCACCATAGCCGCGGTAGCCCCCACCGGTCCGTGGCCTGGGCTTTTCTTTGTAAAGTTCTAACGGGAGTGGAAGCTCTGGGTAATCCATCTTGCTTTGCTGGCAGGGATTGCGCAGCACGCGGACACGATCACCGCTGCTCGTATGGCTCATGGTGATCCATTCGTGCTTTTTATAATCCCAGCATTGGAATGCACGGCCTTCGGGGTGATCCGTCTTAGGCACTTTGATTTCGCGGTACGGGTACGGCGGAGCATCGAACTGCGCGCCCTTAGGGAGCGTCGTCGGCGTTTGTTGCGGCGCGGGTTCGTCGGTGAACAGCACCGTGATGTTCGGGTTTAGCCGGGGGAGCTTTTCGCGGGCCTGCTCTTCGAAAGCGGCGCGCGTGCGATCTGTTTTGCCGGCATCGGGGTTGCCGAAGAGGAACGGGCTCCACTGGATTTTTCCAAAGTCAGGTTCGCGGCGGAAACGTTCACGCACGAGGTACGGCGGGTCCACAATCCCGTATTTTTCTGCCGTCAGCTGGAGCGCTTGGTTGGCAAGGCCCACCACATCGTCCGCTTCGAACTTAAAGAGGTCGACCAACGCGCCCAGGTTTGCATCTACAATGCGGAGCATGCGGGCTTTCACGGCCTTGTTGAGCGGTCCATAGACGACGCGCGCTGTGCCTTCGACAGCCGTTTCCGTGCCGAAGAGGTGCCAAGCACCGTCAATCTGTTTCAAGTAGCCCGGAAGAACGTGGCCCGATTCGTAAATGAGCACGATGTTGCGGTCTGCAAACTTCTTCGCATCCCAGGTGCGGCGCCAAACGATCTGCTGGAGAGCCGTGCCGCTGAAGGGCTGCGTGCGGTTTGTATAGAGAATATCTAAAATCGAAATCGCCGTGGCGTTGTAGACCAGGGTGCCGCGGCTCAAGCCTTTTTCTACGGCGTTCTTGTTTTCCGCAAGATCCTCCGACGTGACTAGCTTCGCGGCTTCATCGACGCGTTTAGCGACATCTTCTAAGCTTGGGTTTTCCTGGTCGGGGTGGCGCTCGACCCAGTTATTGTAGTGGTCTTCCATCAACGCGTACGTGATGTCGCCGAAGGTCACTTCCTTCTTATCCCGCAGAGCGAAGTAGATATCGCGCTTGGTATCGGTGAGAAAAGACGGTGCGCTAATCGTCAGCGCCAGCTGCTGCCCGGCCGGGCCACTAGCGGCGGCAAAACGATCGCGGACTGCATTCCCGCAACCGGCTAAGCCCGCGAAAACCGAAACAAAAACAAAGGATCTTAAAACCCCAGACATGCTAAACCCCCAGCATTTATCCGAATGCCATGGGCTGGCTCTAATGTAAAGCGTCACGCCCAGCACGCTGGTGGTCCCGGTGACGGATCTTGTCACTAGAAGCGGAGAAGCCGAAACATTATAATGCGCCGCATTAATCTTTCATGAGGGATTCTATGGTGCGCGCCCGTTTGTTTTCGCTGGTTGCCCTGAGTCTTTTTGTTTCGGCGTGTTCGGGATCGCAGCTCCAGCCGGGCCACTACGTCAGCCGGAATGCTGATGCACCGATCCTCGTTGTCGACCAGAAAACCGACAAGCTGCTCCTCTTAGATCGGCGCGATGGGCGTCTTCGCTACCTTCCGACCGAGAAAGCGGCAGGGGTAGTCTGGGAAACTCCCGAATCCGAAATCCGGTACTCCTTTCAACAAGAGGGCCGAAAAATCCTCCTCAGCCGTAGTGGCGTGCGCCTGCAGGGTGGCAAGCGAGTATCTTTCAAAGACAGCTTTGTGCTGGTTCGTCAGGACGAGCAGGTCGTGAAACTCATCACGATCAAGCTGTTCTTAGAACAGAAAGAAATCCTTTCACGCGAGGCCGTAGACGATTTTTACGCTGCGATGGCATCGGAACGCTTAAGCAGAAATCCCACCCTTCCAGCTCCTACTAAAACGGTGAGCGCAGAACCCGCAGTAGTGACCGAACCGCTTCCCGAACAAAAACCAGTAGCGGACATCTCTTTGCCTGCCTCCACGGGGTTAACCGCGGCTTTGAAAAAGAAACTCGCCGCAAAAATCGACACAGCTTGGGCCGAAGGGCGCCACGAGCTGGGTTTTGAAAGCGTGGACGCCTCGATCCGTGAGTCTCTGAAGACTCAAAATGCTGATGCCGCTTTGGCTCCTAAGATTTCTAAGGGATTAAAAGACGCTTTATTACCAGCCCTGAAAGAACAGATTGTCACTCAATACGCCGGGACCTACTCGAGGATTCGCGAGTACACCACGATGGCTGTGCGTTTAGCCGAACTGGAAGGCGGCAAGGAAGTCGTCGAATATTTCGAACGCGCGTATGGCAAAGACGTCTCGGATCTTCTGGTTCTGGTGGGAGACGCGCGTTCGGCTTTGGCTGGATTCCCCAGTACGGGCGGAGGCATCAGCGGTATCACAGCCGCCTTCATTCCACCGCAGGCGCCGACAAATGAAATGCCGATCCCGTCTGTGCCCTTCCCGCTCAATGCGGTGTCGGAAAAAGCGAACGGCAATGTCACGATTAGCGGTTCGATCGCCTTGAACGGTTTGACGACGATGTTAGTGCAAGAATCGATGATCGAAGCTTTTGGCACTCAGTACGTCCTGTTCGTCGATAAAGCATCGCTTGTAGATAACGCAGAAGACTTATCTTGGATTTTGGTTCACGAAACACGCCACTACTTAGACTATCTGCAAAATCCCAAATACTTCACGGCAGCCCACGTTCTCGGGGAACGTAACAAATCGATTCAAATCAGCCGAGCGTCCGGTGTCGCCCAAAAAGAGTACGAAGCTTGGAAAAAAGAAGCAGAGTACCAGAACGCTGCAAAAGTCCTGGAAGAGCATTTTTCCAAACAAGACGCAGCTGACCCGGAAGCGAAAACAACCGCCGTTCTACGTGATCTGTTCAATAAAGTAGAAAACGCTCGCCCGTACTTGGACAACCCCCAAGAACTCCGAGCTTACCGCGAGCAAGTCCGCTTCTTAGTCGAAAAAAGCTATTCCGCCGAAAAAGTCCTAGAAAGAATGATCGCAACAACGGGTAACGCCTACGCAGACTTGGGAGGCGGCAAAAAACTAAAAGTCCCCGTCCCCCCACTCCTCCGCAAGTACTTCACAGGTCTATGGAACGACGAAATGGCTGAACTTAAATAAATACAAAAAGCAGAAGCCGTCGTTGCTGCGGTTCAAATGGAACT
>JAIEOG010000269.1 GCA_019750655.1 bacterium | reverse complement strand
GGATTGGATGGGGATTTTGCACCGCGGGACACTAGCACAGGCGAGCTGAATTGGGAGTCTAAAATGGCCCGGCCGGGAGGTGCTTTACGATGGCCCAGAGGTGCGGATCAAATTCGCCTTCGCGAAGAGTCGCGGCTTGCGTATTTTGGCTTGTCCAAAAACGTAAATCGCGCAGGCAGACTGCACGAGTAGCGATCATCAAAGTTTCTTGGCGCGCGCATTTATCGTAGAACGCAATTCCATCGGGAATCAATGCCGGGTTTTCTTTGAGCGCAAGGGCCAGTTTCGCCATCAAGGGGGCGTCTTCTAATACTTCAGTGGGAGTGAAATGCGTTTCACGGCGCGGGTTCGCCGCGAACTGCTCCACAGTTGGTAAGCGGCTGAACGTATCGTTGGCCAGTCGGCGGAATGTTTCGATTTCCGAGCTGTGGTTGCGCGCATCCGAAGGCGCCGTGCGCTTCATCGGTGGTAACGCGAGACGCTCTTGTCCCGGTGCTAAGGAGGCTTCCGGCTTCTCTTCAATCTGTACGCTGGAGGGAAGAACGGCGTAGTAGAGCCCTAGCGCCGAAGCGATAAGGATTAGAGCGAGAAATAGCGCGCGCACCGGGTGCATTACTGCAACTCCGCCAAAGCTTCAGGACGGATATCCTGGAAGGTGGCGCCCGATTGCAATCGGCTAGCATAGTCGGAAATCGATTTATCCATTCCGTAAAGCTCCGATTGTGAGCAGCCAACGCAAGAATTGCGGAAAACTTTCATCATGGCCGTTTGAATCGAGTACGGCCCATTGAGATAACCTTCGCAGGCTGGTTGATTTGCGAACCCGCCACCCATCCAAGAGGGGCAGCTGGCGTGGGGAAAGGCGACGGCAACGCCGTTTCCATCGCTGTGGCGCGATTCATGGATCAAAGTACTCACGCGCGCCAAAGTGTTACCCACAGAATCAATGGGGTCTGTGCGGTAGCCTTGTACGGTGAACAAGCCTTCTCCGATTTGAATGATTCCCACTCGGGGCGTGTAAACCTGGGTAAATCCAATACCCATATCCAAAAAGTAAGACTTATTGCTCGCTCGTGCCTTCAAATAAAGATCGGCGCCAATATTCACCATGATTGTGGAAAGTTCTCCGTCCGCGGCACTGACAGGGGAAAGTTCCGAGAATAAAACAGGCGTGAATGGCGTGGGGTTAGAGAAAGTGTAAGTATTGCCCGAAACATTGAAGTCTTCGCCGATGATGACGCGGATACGTTCGCCGATCCACTTAGTCAGTGCGGCTCCGTCCATGTTCGCGATTCCGAGTAGCGCCGCATCGTTGGCCGTAGCGGAGGGAAATTTCATTTGCGCCAGGCGATTGATGTCGTTTTCCAACAAGGCTTGTTGCTGGGCGGGTACGGAACTATCGAAGATAATCCCGGCATTATTGCCACAGCCCACCAGCCCTACGGACATGCTTAAAAGTACTAACCAACCCACGCGTTTCATGCTGGCTCAAGAGTGCAAGGGTAGGGCCATTTAGTGCCGGTATTCGGCCGGAATTCAGTGAGGATTTGAGCCTAGATTTCCGTAACGGCTTGTTACAATTCGAAAGGGCGTAAAGCGTCGGTGAGTGTGGTAAGAATACAGACACTTCTGCGCGGAGGGCCGAATGCAGAAAAAGCGGGTTTTTATCGTCGGGGGTGGTTTCGGGGGCTTAAATGCCGCGAAAAGTCTCGATCGCCGCAAAGACCTCGATGTCGTGTTGCTCGATCGCCGCAACCACCATCTCTTCCAACCGTTGCTTTACCAAGTCGCCACTGCGGGTTTATCGCCCGCAGAAATCGCAGTTCCCATTCGATCGTTGTTTTCTGCTTCTTCCAACACGAGTGTAAGGCTCGCCAATGTGCAGAAGGTCGACTTGCCAGCGCAGCGGCTCGAAACCGATGCCGGTGCTTTCGAGTACGATTACTTGATTCTTGCTTGTGGTTCGAAGCACAGTTATTTCGGCCACCCGGAATGGGAAGATTTCGCGCCTGGTTTGAAAACGCTCGAGCAAGCCACCGAAATCCGCCGCCGCGTGCTCACGGCTTTCGAAAAAGCAGAATGCGAACAAGATCCTGAAAAACAAAAACAGCTTTTGACATTCGTTGTTGTCGGCGCAGGCCCGACTGGCGTGGAGCTCGCGGGGGCACTCGGAGAAATCAGCCGTTTTACACTTTCACGCGACTTCAAACGTATCGATCCGGCGCGGACGCGCGTAATATTAATAGAAGCGGGCCCTCGGATCCTGGCGAGTTTTTCAGAGAAACTCGCTCGCCATGCAGCGCGCGATCTCGAGCAGCTGGGCGTACAGATATGGACGTCTTCCCGCGTCACAGAAGTGAGTGCAGAAGGAGTGCGCCTGGGAGGTGAGCAGGTGCGAGCGGCCACGGTGCTTTGGGCAGCCGGGGTGCAGCCTTCTTCTCTCGGAAAAACCCTGGGGCTACCGCTCGATAAAGTCGGGCGAGTGCCGGTGGAGACGGATCTGAGTTTGGCGGGGTACCCACGGGTATTCGTCATCGGTGATCAGGCCGCATGCGCTGGTAAAGATGGCGCGATGCTTCCCGGACTAGCTCCCGTTGCGATCCAACAAGGGCGTTGGGCCGCGAGCAATCTCTTGGCCGATCTGGCAGGCAAGCCGCGACAGCCTTTCAGGTATTTGGACAAGGGTCAAATGGCGACGATAGGCAGAAAAAAAGCGGTGGCTCAGACTGGGAAAATCCAATTCACGGGCTTCACAGCCTGGATGGCCTGGCTCTTCGTACACATCTACTACTTAATCGGATTCAAAAACCGTCTCTTCGTCCTCGCTGAATGGGCCTGGGCGTACCTTTTCTTCAGTCGCGGCGCGCGGCTCATCGTCCAAAAAGAGTGGCGTTCTTACGCAGTAACGAAGGCCATTCTGGCTTGCGTACTTTTGGCGTCCCCCGCCCCTGCGGCGATGAACCTGCAGCAAGTTTATGAAGCAGCGCTTGGCGGGGTGGAATCGGTTGCGATCCAGAATCGCAAGATTGATCAAGCGGACGAGCAACTCGGGCAGGTGATTTCAACGGCTCTGCCGAGCGTGAACCTTCTTGGCTCGTACCAACGCCAGGATTCTCCGACGACCAGCGGCTCGGACGTTGCGAGCAAATTCGCTCTCGCCGATCAGTTCAACTCGCGTCTGACGGCAACTCAACCCATCTTCCAAGGGTTTGCAGAGTGGGCAGGCATGCGTGGCGCGCGTGCTCGCAAACGCGCGGAAATCGCACGGCTCGAGCAAGTCAAAGTCACTTTGTTCTCTTCCGTATCGCAAAGCTACTACAGCGTGCTGTCGGCAGAGCAAGACCGCGTGAACCTTGAAACCTTGCTCGAGCTCACCGAGCGGCGCGTGAAAGACCTTCAAGAGCGCTTTCGGATTGGACGCTCGCGCGATGGTGAGTTGCTGGCAGCCCAGGCCCAGCTCGCCGTGTTGCGTTCCCAGTTGCAGGCGGCCATCTTGGCCTGCGCGCAAGCGCGCAACCAGTTTGCTCTGGCTACGAAGCTCGAACGCGACACCGCGCTGGAGCAAGCTTCGATGGTTTTCCCCAAGGCGGATACGCTGACGGATTACATCAATCACCTCGCCGATCGGCCGGATATCCGCGCTCTAAGAGAAACGGCGCTGAGCTCCGAGGAGAGTATTTCCGTGGCGAAAGCGGGCCACTTTCCCTCCTTGGCGGCCACCGGGAACTATTACTTAAAGCGCACCGGTGTGCAGGACGCTATCAAGTGGGACGTAGGCCTCACTTTGACGGTACCCGTTTTCCAAGGCGGCTTCGTCTCGGCAAAAGTGAGCGAGGCGGTCTCGATCCAGAAGCAGAGCGAACTCGCTCTGGCGCAGGGGCGCCGTTCGGCAGAAACGGAACTGAGAAACGCCTTTGATAGTTACCAGACGGGCCGCGACACGATTGCCGCTCTGGAAGAGGCCGCGCGGATCTCCGAAAAGAACTACCACCGCCAGAACCAAGACTACCGCCTTGGTTTGGTCACGAATTTGGACGTGCTCCAAGCGCTCAACACGTTTCAGGAAACGAAACGCAGCTTGGATAAAGCCCGCTACCAAACGCTCACGGCTTGGGCTGCGCTGCAGGCTGCCGTCGGCAAAACCCTCTAGGGATCGCATCTATGAATATCTCCGAAATTTCGATCCGTAACCCCGTCTTTGCCTGGATGTTGATGTTCGGGCTGCTGGTCTTCGGTGGACTTTGTTTCTCGCGCATGGGTGTGAGCCAGCTCCCCGACGTGGATTACCCAGTCGTCAGCGTGAGCGTGGGGCTGGAAGGGGCGGCACCTGAAGTGATGGAAGTCGATGTCGTCGACCCCATTGAAGATGCGCTAATGACAGTGCAGGGGGTTACGAACCTGACGTCTTCTTCCCGTACGGGCAGCGCGAGCATTACCGCAGAGTTTGGCCTCGACAAGAATATCGATATCGCTATGCAGGAAGTGCAGAGCGCTATCGCTCAAGTCGTGCGCCGCCTGCCAAAAGAAATCGACGCCCCGGTCGTGCGCAAGAGCAACCCCGAGGATCAACCCATTCTATGGTTAGCGGTCAGCTCCGATAAACTCACTAGCCAGGAGCTGATGGAGCTGGTCCGCGATCGCATCAAGGACATGTTTTCCACCGTGGAAGGAGTGGGAGAAGTCTTTCTTGGGGGCTACGTGGATCCGAACCTACGGGTTTGGCTCTCCGCCGATAAGCTAAATCAGTACGCTCTTACATCCGGCGATGTCTCTGACACGATCACGCAAGAACACGCGGAACTCCCTAGTGGCCGCATCGAAACGGCCGACAAGGAATTCAACATCCGCACGATGGGCGAAGCGCCCACTCCGGAAGAATTCGGCAAACTCAATATCAGCCGCCGCGGCGGCGCCGTGAACTACCGACCCATTAAGCTCAGCGATGTTGCGACCATTGAAGATGGCCTGGCCGATATCCGCCGCCGTAGTCGCACTCAGGGGAAAACGGCTGTGGGCTTGGGGATCAAAAAGCAGCCTGGCTCCAATGCCGTCGGCGTGGCGAATGCCGCAAAGGCTCGCATGGAGGAAATTGCGAAGACTTTGCCTGAGGGCACGGAAATCGGTGTGCGTTTTGACGCCACCAAATTTATCGAAGAGGCCATTCACGAGTTGAACTTCACTCTCATCCTCTCAGCTTTGCTCACAGCACTTGTGTGCTGGGTCTTCCTAGGCTCGTGGTCGGCGACTTTGAACGTCGTTATGGCGATTCCGACGTCTGTTGTCGGCGCGTTCATGGCGCTCTATGCGTTGGGTTTCACACTCAACACGTTCACGCTCCTAGGCCTTTCGCTAGCAATCGGTATCGTGGTCGACGATGCGATTATGGTGTTGGAGAATATTGTCCGCCATGCGGAAGAGGGTAAAGGCCGTAGAGAAGCCGCCTTGATCGGCTCGCGGGAAATTACCTTTGCAGCCCTTGCCGCCACGGTGGCGATTATCGCCATCTTCCTGCCTGTCGCTTTTATGAAGGGCATCATCGGGAAGTTCTTCTTCCAATTCGGCGTTACGCTGTCGATTGCAGTCGCACTTTCCCTGCTCGAAGCTCTAACTCTCACGCCGATGCGCTGTTCGGAGTTTTTGTCGATGAAGGAGCGCACGACGCGTTTTGGTAAGTTCGTGGAATGGTGTTTTGAAACGAGCGCGCACTGGTATGGCCGCACGATTGCCAAGCTTTTGAATTTCCGCTGGCTCGTGCTGCTCGGCGCCTTCGCTCTCTTCGGCGCGAGCTTGACGCTGCTTAAGTTCATCGATCGCGAAATGGTGCCAGCTCAGGATCAGAGTATGCTCACGGCGCGTCTGCAGACACCCGTTGGTTCGTCGCTGGATTTCACAGATAAGAAATTCGCGCTCGTCGAAGAGTATTTCATGAAGCGTCCCGAGGTAGATAAATACTTTGGTTCCGTCGGTGGCGGTAACGGGGAAGTGAACTCCGGGATGCTCTTTCTCACTTTGAAAGAGCCCTCGCAGCGCCCGAAGAATCCCAAGACGGGCCGGCCTTACACGCAACAGGAGCTCATCCCCCTTTACCGGCAAGAGCTGCGCTCCTTGCCTGATATCCGCGTGATGCTCCAGGACCCTTCGCAGGGCGGATTCTCTGCGAAGCGCGGGTACCCGGTGGAGTTCACGGTGCGTGGCCCGGACTTCGATACGTTGATTAAGTCGACTCAGAAGCTGATGGAATCGATGGAATCGAGTGGTGTGGTGGTGGACGTGGATTCGAGCTACCAAGCGGGCATGCCCGAAGTGCAAGTAGTGCCCAACCGCGACAAAGCGCGTGAACGCGGCGTGAGCATTTATGAAATCGGCCAGACGGTAAACGCCATGATGGGCGGAGTGGTCGTGGGCAAATATTCCAAGGGCGGTCACCGTTACGATGTTCGCATGCGGCTTGTTTCCGGTGAACGCACGCGGCCCGAGGATATTTCCAAGCTCAATGTGCGTAATAACCGGGGTGAGCTAATTCGCTTATCAGAAGTGGTGACGCTGCAAGAGCGCCCAAGCCTCCAGGCCATTTCCCGCGAGCAGCGAGAACGCGCGATTAGCGTGTTTGCCAACGTTGCTCCGGGCCACTCTCAGGCCGAGGCGATTGAGAAAGTATCGGCCCTTGCAAAAACAGAGCTCCCGGAAAACTACCGTGCCGTCATCAGTGGCAGCGCGCAAACCTTCCGCGAATCCTTCGAGAGCCTGATGTTTGCACTCTTCTTCGGTATCCTCGTCTCGTACATGGTGCTTGCGTCGCAGTTCAATAGCTTCATTCACCCGGTGACGGTGTTGATGGCATTGCCGTTTAGTATCTCGGGCGCGTTGCTGTCTCTCTGGCTCGGCCACCAAACACTGAACATCTACAGCATGATCGGGATCGTCTTGCTGATGGGGATCGTGAAAAAGAACTCTATTCTGCTCGTCGATTTTACGAACCAAGTGCGCGAGACGGGCAAGAGCGTCCGTGAGGCATTGCAGGAAGCTTGCCCTTTACGCTTGCGTCCGATTTTAATGACCTCCATCGCTACGATCGTCGGTGCGGTCCCGCCCGCTTTGGCCATCGGCCCAGGCGCGGAAAGCCGCATTCCCATGGCTTTAGCCGTCATTGGGGGCGTCTTGGTGTCCACGGCACTCACTTTATTCGTCGTTCCTTGTGCCTACAGCCTGTTTGCTCGGGAAAAAGCCATTGCCCAAGATCGCGCCTAAGGATTAGGATGGCGGGTTCCGGAGTCGTCCCCAGACATGGTTTTTGAGATCGGACAATGTTGGATGAGCGAGGCCGAGCCCGAACTGGGTATCGGTTTCATACGTCTTGTGGACGGAATGGCAGTGGAGGTCGAGTACCCCGCTGGCAAGATGACCCGCCGCTATAATATCCGCACGGCCCCCCTCAGGCGTTTAGAGTTCCGCATCGGTGAAGTAGTCCGCGATCTTCAAGGCGCAACCTTCGAAGTGAAACGCGTGGAAATCCGTGCGCGCCTAAATTGGTACCACGGGGGCGCGGGACAGCTGCTCTGTGAAACAGAGATTTCTCCCGCACACCGCCTGCAGCGCCCCCTGGAGCGTTTTCTCTCAGGACAGGTCGATCCGCTCGGCGCCTACCGCTTGCGCAAACAAAGCATGGACTACCGAGGCTCCTGGCTTAAGTCCCGCACTCGCGGGCTCATCGGCCCTCGGGTGATGCTCTTGCCGCACCAGGCTTACGTTGTTTCCCAAGTTGCAGGCCGCGGTTTCCCGCGTGCGCTTCTCGCCGATGAAGTGGGTTTAGGCAAGACCATCGAAGCCGGTTGGATTTTGCACCAGCTCCACACCACGGAACGCGTGCGGCGGGTGCTGCTGCTGGTTCCTCAAGCGCTCGTAAACCAATGGTTTGTGGAAATGCTCCGCCGGTTCAATCTCGCGTTCTGGGTGCCGGAATCGCAGAGCGAAGAAGATGGTATCGTCGTAGGCGATGACTTGGGCGATCACGAGCGCTTTATCTTCGCGCTTGAGTCCCTGGAAGATCCTGAATTTTGCGAATCGCTGCTCGATTTACAGTGGGACCTTATTGTCGTTGATGAAGCGCACCGTGTAGATTGGTCGCCGGAAGAGCCCAGCGCCGAATACGAAATCCTGGAAGCCCTGAGCAAAAAGACGCGCGGGCTTTTACTACTCACCGCGACACCGGAGCAGCTAGGTCTGGAAGGGCACTTTGGCCGTCTGCGGCTCGTCGACCCACAGCGGTTTTCGTCGTGGGAAGCCTTTCAAAAAGAGCACGGCCGTTATCTCGAGATTGTGCGGCTTACCGAGTCTTTAGCCTCGGAAGCCAAGATCGACGCACCGACGAAGAAGGAAATCGCTAAGCTCGTGAAGGGCAAGCTCGCTGCGGGCTGGGAAGATCTCGACACTCCCGAAAAACGCCGCCTGGTGCTCTCCACTCTCGTAGATCACTACGGCACGGGGCGAATCTACTTCCGCAACTCTCGTAAAGTCGTCGAAATTGAGCATTTCTCCTTCCCGAAACGTCTTTTGCACAAGCACCTGATCTCCGCTCCTTCGGAAGGTAAGCGTGAATCCGAAGTGCGCGAAGACGCTTTAGTGGCCTGGCTCGCCGAGTTTTCGAAAAATAATCCGAACGACAAGATTCTGCTCATCGCAGCAACGGCTCGCTTGGTCGTAAAGCTCAAAGAACGTCTGCTCAATGAGCATGCCGTGAAAGCCGTAGAGTTCCATGAAGGCCAGGCGCTTCTCGTGCGCGATCGCAATGCGGCATTCTTTGAAGATCCCGATGGTGCGCGCATTCTTCTGTGTTCGGAGATTGGTGGCGAAGGCCGCAACTTCCAGCACGCCAAACACTTGATCCTCGCAGACTTGCCGATTGAGCCGGATGTCTTGGAGCAACGCATTGGCCGCTTGGATCGCATTGGCCAACGCAATGACGTGCAAGTGCACGTGCCGTATCTCGAGGGTGGCCGTGAGATTGTCCTCACCCGCTGGTACGACGAGGTCTTCGACGCATTCCGCAAGCCTGCAAGTGGCGCCGGCAAAGTGCACGATCAGTTCTTTGAAAAACTCGAGAAATTCCTGCTCAAGCCGCAAACGGCCAAGGGCAAAGCTTTTGAGTCCGTCCTCGAAGAAGCCGCACAAGCTTACGCCGAGACGCTCAAGCAAATCGAGGGGGGGCGCGATCGCCTCATCGAAATCAATTCGTTCGATCCGCGCGCAGGCATGGATCTCGTTGCGAACATCGCCCAAACCGAAGACGGCGCAGGTTTGAAAGTGTTCCTCGAATCGATTTTCGACGGCATGGGCATCCATGTCGAAAACATTGATGCCACGACGCTCTTTGTGGAGCCGGGCGATACGATGTTTACGTCTTATTTCCCGGGGCTGCCTGCGGAAGGCATGCTGATGTCTTTCTCGCGGGAGAAGGCGCTCACGCGAGATGATATTACGCTCATGACCTGGGACCACCCGCTCGTGGCCGGAACTTTGGAGGCTATCCTTAGCCAAGAGTTCGGAAACGTTTCTGCTGCGCGCTGGGAGAAGGTCACCAAGGCTACTCCGCCCATGGTTCTGGAAGTTTGTTTCCAATTGGAGTGCCTCGTCGACCCCCAATGGTACGGAGACGAATTTTTCCCCACCGCGCCTTTGAGAGTGGTGCTCGATGGCAAGACGGGCAAAGACGTCAGCGACGAATGGCCCGCGG
>JAIEOG010000404.1 GCA_019750655.1 bacterium | reverse complement strand
AAACCCTGGATTAAAACTCATTTGATCGCAGAAGGTCGTGACATCGCGCGCGAGATTCACATCGACAATCGGCCCATTCCCCGTTTGCGTAACAGGACGCTGTGCGAGAAGGCGAATGCGGCCCACTCGGAGAGGCTCCGTAGGCCATGCCCAACGTGGATCTTCGATTGGCGTAGTCTCTGGGGCTTTCGGGTCATCCACTTGCACGAAGAGATCGAATTCAATATCCCCTTGGCGAGTCCAATGATCGAAATCCTTGGATAGGTAGTTGGGATCAAGTCCACGGCCAATCGCGAGCAGTTTGTTTAAGAACCCAGTGCGCTCCGCTTGAATCGTTTGTGCTAGCCCAGTTTCAACCAGCTTCACGCTAAACTTAAAAGCACGCCGTTCGTTCACAGGCGCGGCCTCATCGAGCAAGTAAGCATGCCCCGACCCGAAACCGATATCTCCGTGGCCCAGGAAGGGCGAGGCACGCACAAGGCCGCCGTTGAGCGTCCCCGGCAAAAGCACGAATAGCCCCGTCTTAGGGTGCCGGACGGCGAAAAGCCCTTCGCCACCCATTCCCGCGAGTTTGCCGGCGTAGTGTTGGAGGATTTCCGGGAGAAGGCCTGTTAGCCACCGGCCAGCAAGACCCGCGCGGCCGGAAAATCCCGCGAGATCGGAGAACTCTAGGTGCGTTTTGCCGAAAGCTCCTTGGGACGCCGTCATAGTCAACGCGACCCACTTGCCTCCGACGTCGAGCCCTAGCGACATTCCCAAAACGTCGGGAACACCTTGAAGAGGGGAGGCATCTCCGCGGCCGCGGGTGAGGCTCATGACACCGCGGATTTTCTGTGGGCCACCATCGGCAAAGAGGCCATGCCGGATTCCGGTCGCGCGATCTGGATCCAGCTCGAGCTCGATGAGTCCGGAGCCCAGGATCTTTTGGTGAAAGACTTTGCTGGGGGATCCATTGGCCGCAAGCCAGAGACGAGAAGCGCAGCTGATATTGCGTCCCGCCTTTGCGAGATCCTTGAAAAACGTTTCCGCTCTGGGAGTTTCCTGCGGGTGGAACACTTCGCCGGCTTGGACTTTCGCTGCGACTGATTGGGGGGTGTAGTAGGTGGGGGCGGCTAGGGCTGGGAAGGCCACTATGCTGATTACCCACAAGCTAGGAAAAACGCCTCTGGCCTTAGACATCTGTCTCACTACCCACCTCAGTGCTCTTCCGGATAAGCGTGTGGCGGGGGTGTGTCAACATATGCTATTACCGCGGCTTTCGGGGTCGGAATGCTTAATCGATTCTTTCTAGTGGTACTTCTTCTTTCCTCGGGGGCCGCCCGCGGAATCGCGTGCGTGGTTTCGGTAAGCGGGCCCGCGGGGGCAAGCCCGGTGACTGTCTCTCGCGCTGTCGCGGAGGATGCACCTGCGGTACATGCCATTGCTCTCCAAAATGCCTATGAAAACTTAGAAGACCCGCAAAAAGGTTTTCTGGTGGGCGGTAAGCCACTCGAGTTTTACCAGCTAGCGATTGAGGCAGGGGTGGTTTATGTCGCCCGAGAAGACGGTGTGCTCGTCGGATTTACTTTGGTTTGCGATCTACAGTCTCGTTTCGCCGAAGGTGATTTAGAAGAGGTTCACCGTGGGCGTCTTTGGGACACCGTCTCTCAAGCTCCGAACCTAAAATGGTTTGTGCAAACGGCGGTTACGCGCGAACGGTTGCACCGCGGCTATGGTTGGGCACTTGTGAACCACGTATTCGAACTCTTTCCCAAGAGCAGCTTTGGGGGATCGATCGTGGAAGAATGGGCTTTGCCTGGCAAAACACTTTCGAATGCTGCGAGTGTGGCATTTCGCAAGAAGCAGGGTTTCCAGCGAATTGGCGGGTTGATGTACCCTTATAAAGCCTCCCCGATGATGGTGGGCATCTACCTCAAGCCCGCCCCCGCAAATCCTTAAGCTTGCCACTAGCCCCTTGGAACGATACCCCGGTAGCAGGGGGTTGGGATGTCTTATTGGGGAGTTCTCTTTTTTTTAATCAATGGAATTGCGCACGCGGGGCTGGGTGATCTAGCCGCACGCCATGGAAAGTATTTCGGTGCTTTTGCGGAATACCCGCTCGTCACTCAGGACGCTACCTTCCGCACCGTCTTCGAACGCGAATTCAATCTCGCGACTGTCGGAGTCTATTGGTACCAGACGCATAACAAGGAAGGGCTCTTGGATTTAACGGAGCCGCGTGCGGTGGCCGATTATGCCGTTGCCGCCGGCAAGAAGCTCCGCGTGCACCCTTTGGTTTGGTTTGCGGATTACGACCAGATCCCCGCCTGGATCCAGAAATACGATGGCCAGCCCGATCGCCTCCGCGAGTTTCTAAAGGAGCATGTCCAAAGTGTGGTGCGCTTTTTCCAGGAAAATTACCCCGGTCAGGTCGTGGCCTTCGATGTGGTGAATGAGCCGTTGGAATACCTGGGCACGCGCGTGCGCAAGAGTCTTTGGAGCCAGATCACTCCCGGGGATCCGGAGGGCTACATTGCTTTAGCCTTTCAATGGGCGCGCGAAGCCGATCCCGATGCACGGCTGTTTCTGAATGAGATCTTCACAGAGCGTAACGACGCTAAATTCCAAGCGCTGCTTGGTTTGGTCCGGCGCCTCAAGGCGAGGGGAGCGCCTATCGATGGGGTGGGGATTCAGGGCCATGCCTTTGCGCCGCTCGCAAGCCGGTTTGGCTTCCAAGGTCGGGGGCCGCTCATGGTCGCTGCTGCACCGGTCGAGCGCTTTGCGAGCCATCTGCGCCAGGTCGCAAAACTGGGAGTCGAGATCCATGTCACTGAGATGGATGTCCCCCTGCTCGATAACCACGCATTGCTCCCCGGCCGGGCGGCTGTTCGCACTGCTCGTCGCCAAGGGCGCCAGGCCGAAGTGTATGAAGGCTTTACCCGCGCGTGCATTTTGGAGCCGGCCTGCAAGGCGATGGTGGTGTGGGGAGTGAGCGACCGCGACAGCTGGATCCCGAAATACTTCCCCGGCTTCGGCCGCGCTCTGCTCTTTGATGGCCAGTTCCGCCCCAAACCCGCTTACTGGGGCGTTTTTCGAGCTCTTCAATAGGTGGTTCCGGCTTCCTCCTGAGTCACCTCCATGTTATTGCTCCGGGCTTCAAATTGAGGTGCCCGGTGTTGAAGCAAGCAATGGCAGTCGCTCTTCTGTTGTGGGGAAATATTTCCCTCGCGGTTCATTCGAACGATCCTTCTTCGGCCTCTGTCTGTATTCCTACCGTCGTGGCGGAAGCAGAACCAACCCCGCCGGCTTTTGAAGAACTCGTGAAGTCGGGGATTCTTCTCACGGCGCTCGCGGAGAGCCTCAAGGCCTACGGCATCACACCCAAGAACAAGAGCGCTTGGAAATTATTCTGGGAACTCAAGCTCGACGAGAAAGATCCGGTGCTCGTTTTGGCTCTCGGCCGCGTCATCCGGGAATTCAACCAGCAAAACCCTGTCTCCGCCCGCGATGCCGAAGCCCAGGGAAAACGCCTTCGCATCTCTCTTGAGACTTTCATGACCATTCGAAGTGGGCTAGCTGCGGTGAATCCGTCGCTCGGGTGGGTTTCGATATTGGAGCGCGAGATTCGCCGAGCGCCCGAAGCTTGGAGCGCTCGCGTTGGCTCTTATTTCAACTTTTACTGGGGGCGTCCGAAATGGACGGTCTTCTCTCAGAAATTCAACGCCTACCATGAGGACGACGAGTTCTATGGCGGTGCGCCTATGGTTTGGGTGGAATTCGATGTCCGTGCCCGTATGCAGGGGGCCACGCCCGAAGTACTTGAACGCCTTCGTTCGCAGCTAGAGTCGGCTGGTTTGGAGACAACGGATCTGGCGTTGGAGATTAGTGGTCTTATTGCGCAAGAAAAACTGCGGGCTGTTCGTGCAGCAGGGCAGAAAGATCTGCAGCTCGCACTTGTCCAGGGTGCCAAGGAACAACAAGCCATTGCGGTGGATGCAGCGGAACGCGAGGCGAAATACTTGGCGGCTTTGCGTGCGCGCGCCGAAGAAATCTCTAAGCGGCTGGCGTTTCTACGTAAGAAGCGTGAGAAGCACGCGGAACAGCTAAAGGCGCAGCAGAAGGAAGCACGCGAGATCGCGAAATACTTGGAGCCTAAAGGCATCAAGGTGGTGGACAGCGCGGCGCTCGCGTACTGGCGCGAGGCGGAGCGTCTGGCTCGCAAGAGCAGCGAACCCGCAGCCGAGGCCTCTTCGGAAGATGAGCGCTCGCTGGCGGCGCAGCACTTAACGCTTCAGTTAATAGAAGCTCTCCGTACCGACGGCACGGGCACCCAGGTTACCGACGCTTTGGATAAACCGATCATTCCTGAAGGCTATTCTCCTGCCGATGTTTCCTTCGCGGTGAAAGAAGCGTTGGAGAAAAGCGACAGTGACTCTGTCGAACTAAGTGCCCTACAAGCCTTTGCTTCGTCACTCCGTACGTGGCTGGGTGATAGACGTTGGCCGAATGCGAGTATCCACAGAATGGTGTTCGGCTTAACCGAGTTTGGTGGGAAGTATAGCGACTGGGAAACGTACAGCGGTGACGTCGCCACTTGCCGACGAGAAATAGATCACCCTGAGTGGGTGGGGCGTATTGCGGAAAATACGCCCGGTAAACGCGTGCTCCGGATTTCGTGGCTCAAAGATGCCATCACCACGGAGATTAAGACCCTCGTGGATGATTCGGTCACACCGGATGCCGATGTAATGGATGAGGGTTTGCCACAGGTTCTAACGGCTATTTTCGAAAAGGTGGTTACGCATCCAGAAGACACTGTGGAGTTAGTGAAACATACGCTGGAACAAATCGAATCCGAGATGAGCAATCAGGACGCATCGGATCTCGTTGCGGTCTACACGCAAGTCGCTAAGGCGTTGGTGCGTTCCCCGATGGCACTTGGCCCAGAGACGGCGCGCAAATTGCGCAAGGCGCTGGAGACTTCTATTGAGAAATCCCTAACGGATGCCGACGATAGTGCCATTGCCAAAAAGGCTGCGCTAATCGACCTGATCGCAGGTTGGCAGGCACTTGGGCGGCCAGTAGATCGGCCTGTGTACTCCGGTGCCCCCGAACAGGAAGCCGCGCCTGTCGTGGAAAGCCCCGCGGTCCAGGCGTTGCGCGGAAAAGCTCTCGAGCTTGCGAGTGAGGACGAGCTTAAGGCTGCTTACCAGCGAGAACAGCAGTTTGCGGACCTCATCCTAGAACGTGTTCGCAAGCTGGCGACCCAGAAAAAGGTTGCTGAAGAGGAGTTGGACGGGCTCCAAAAGCTAATCAACGTGTCTCATGAGGCGATGCCGAGCTCCGAGTTCCCGCGGTTTGTTCGGGAAGATGTTTTGGCTCCCTGGCTCGCAGGCATTACGTTCACCGAGGATACTGTGGAACTAGAGGTTCTCCCCGAGTTGTTTAACCAGCTGGGCTCCCAGTACCTGCGTGAGGACGATTTCGTGCAAGTCACACTCGATTATATTGATTGGTTGACCAGCGCGGGTGAGGGGACGGCAGGGTTGTTCACTTTCAATCGAGTGAAAGCGGCGGCTGCGGAGAACATCGCCTATTGGATCGGTAAACAAACTATAGGGATAAATGAGCAGAACACCGCCCGTTTACAGGCGGGTTGGAAAAAACTGCGCAGTAACCTGACCCCCAAGTCCAAGAAGTTTGAAGAGTGCCAGCAACGCATGGATGCCGCCTTTGATACCGTTCCTTGGACGGCCCTGCGCAGCCGGAGCATTTCTCGGACCGAAGGGCTAATGCGCCAGTACGAAAACGCCATCAACGAATGGGAACGCGAGGAGCAGCGCTTGCAGCAGCTGATCCGAAGCCGCATGCCGGCCCAGGCCCCGATCGCCGCCGCCCCTGCTGTAGCGCCCGTGGAAGCCACTCCGGCTGCGGCAGAAGGAGAAGGCTCTCAGTAGAGCTCGTTGCGTCTAGGCACAACACTGCCGCCCGGCTCTTTGGTTGGCATCTTGTAGCCATTCTAGAAACGCGTTACGGGGCTATTAAAGGGGAGTGTTTATGAAAAACGTTTTATTGAGTTTAGCGGTCGCCTTCGGGGCGGGCCAAGCCTTGGCCTGCTTCGACATGCCAGTGAAATTGAAGCTGGGCAAAGATGCTGAAGGGCGTTTCGCCAATGCGCTCGTCAGCACGACGGCACGCGCGGTGACAGTGGATGCCGAGGACGGAACCAGATTTACCTTCCGTTGGGTCGGAAACATGGAAAAAGGTTCCTGGTGCTACTACATCAACAAGGGCAAAGGCCTCGAAGGTTGCATGACGGGCAAGGTCGACCAAAAGCTCAAGAAAGCCGGTCTGCAGCTGGACGATAAGCCCAATGAGCTTCTGATCAAGGACGCCAAAGGCCGCACCCAGGGGGTCATCCGCTCTTACGATCGAATCTACACCGATACGGGCACTCCGATCGCGCTATTGGAGTTGGTGCATGCTCTGGATGCGGTTTACACCGGCACCAAGATCCGCACGGTGAAGTACTTTACGCCGATGATGCAGTTTTATTACAACGTCCGATTCACTCAAAACGAATTAGACACGAACGACTTGGATGCTGTCGAAGCGGCTTACCGTAAGCAGGGTGTTACGGACACCGACAATCAAATCATCCACCTCATGGAAGGCCGACTTTACCAAACCGTCATCGATGACTTGGATCTCGGGCATACCCTCGGCACCTTGAAGGGGCTCGAAAAAATCGAAAGCCCGCTTAAGCCGAAGCCCAAAGGCGGTATCGGAGGTGGGTCAAAACCCTCCCACACGGCTAACTTGTATGGCGAGCACTGGGAAGGTGTCTCGAGTAGTGGTTGTTCTTCGAGCGTTCGTAAGACGGGCGACGCGAAGAGATAGTTCCCGATCTAGAAAAAGCAAAGGGGCAGCCCCGCGAAGGGCTGCCCCTTTTGTTTTTTGATAGGTCTGATTACTCAGCGCCAGTTTCGCATAGGTACGACAGCTGCGTTTCGCACTCGATGTCGAAAATCAGGTCGTAGCCGATACCGCCGACGAGGCAGTTTTGATCCGTGCCGCCACCGCCGACCGAACCCGCTTGCCACGGTTGGTATACCGGGATCGGTGAGCCAGCATTGGTCAACCAGACTTCTTCGGACGCAACGTCTGTTCCGTCCATATAGAAGTGGGCGCCGCTGACCGGGCTCACAGACGCGAAGTCGGTCTGTAGGGCCGTCATCTCTTCAGCGCTCGAGATATCAGCGAAGCGGAAGCCACCACCAAGTGCTTGGCAGGCTGCTTCAGCATCCGCATATACGAGCGGAGAGCTTAAGCCGCACAGTGCGTAACTATGGCCGTTGTAATCGGTCGTCACGCAGTCAGCGCTTTCTCCACCGTCGCAAATGCCGTTATTGTTCGAATCGCCGGTGTTGTTATCGCCATTGCAGATATCGCAGGCATCACCGATGCCGTCCGTGTCTGCGTCTTCTTGGCCTGCATTCACGTCCGACGGGCAGTTGTCTTCATCATCTGCCACGCCATCCGAATCTGCATCGGCGATTACTTCTTCGTCCTCTTCCTCGGCAGGGCTCGAAGCATCCGCCGGAGTTTCACAAAGATAAGGCACCGAGAACTCGCATTCCATGTCGAAGATCTCGAAGTAGTTCAAGCCGCCGACGAGGCAGTTCTGCGAAGCACCGCCACCACCGACCGTGCCATACTGCCAAGGCGTGTAGTTGAGCGGGTCGCCGTCTTGGTTCACCCAAGTGCCTTCGCTGGCAGTGTCCGTGCCATCCAACCAGAAGTGCGCGCCCGTTGCCGGAGCGGTATTGAGCGTGAGCTCCGTAATGATTTCTTGCATCTCTTCTTCAGAAGAGAGACTTGCCAACCGATAGCCGCCACCTTTGCCTGCGCAAGCGGCCAACGCATCGTCGTAGTTCATCGGGTTAGCCAAACCGCAGAACAGGTAGTCGTGGCCGCCACTCGAATACGAATAGCAATCTTGAGCTGAGTCTACCGTGCTGCCCAAGAGTACGAAGGGGAACAGATAAAGCGTTTCGCCCACTTTGTAGGTGATGTTTACTGCTTGGCTAAAAGACTGCTCGGCTACAGAAGGCGAAAAGGTAATCGCGCGGCTGCAGCTCTCACCGACATGGATGTTGCTGCGGCACGTGGACATTTCCACTTCGGCTTCTTCTTCGTCCGTCAGATCTTCCCAGTCAAACGGCGCTTCCAGGAACGGCAGCGATACCAGTTCCATGGTTTGCGCAGAATTGTTTTCGAAGGTGAAGATGTAACGCTTGGTCGTGTCTACCGGCACGATCCCAAAGTTCACCGTCGCCTCAATAGAGTTGCGCGTTCCAGCAGTAATCATCTGAATACGCAGCGAGTTCGTATTCGTCTCCGCTGTAGAAATGGGCATGCACGACGCAAGCACCAGCGCTCCTGCGGAAAATGCGGTTAAATGTCCAAGACGGGATAGAGACCAAGAGATGTATTTCACAGCTTACGAACCACCTTAAAAGCCCATCACACCAGTCACTCCTGTAACTTCGCAGTCCGGGCTATTAACTTCCTTTCAGGCTACCCCTCAAATGTGAAGGAACTATGACATTGATATAAATAATTGAAATCACTTTGGTTTATCGTGATGGCAACCGAGGTCTGAAATAGTGTAAGTTCCGCCGCTATGTTCCTCTCAACCCTCCTAGCAGGCCTGCTTTCGCCGCTATTCGCTGCGACTAGTGCACCCCAGGTGCAGATCCCCTTGCTCCGGTGCCCGGCGGTGATTGCGTACGCAAAAGACCTCGCTTACGTGAGCGCCCAGAAGGACAAGTATTTCCAACGGGTTCTCTTCAGCGGTGGGCCCATTGCTCAACCTGAGTTCTTCTACCGACTCATGCCCTTGGATCGCAGTGCGTTTGCCCAGCCCGAAGACGTTGTCTCCGACTCTTCGGCGAATCCGATTCCTGGGGCTCCCGAAATATCGATGGAATCGCTCATTGCGAAGTTGCTTTCGGAAGAGATAACCAAACCGCTCGTTTTCAAGCCAAATAGAGGAATGCAGGGGGACCGGATATTTTTCCTCGAGCCAAGGGGCCACGAATTCGTCGTTACGTTTTCGACAAGCTATATCACCCGCACCTGGCTGGATTTTTCTAAGCTGGAGAGCCGGTTTCCGATCCGATTTATACACGGCTCTGAAGATACAAAGACTCAGTCCTTTGCCTTTGCGAAAAGCGCGCTCGAACAGCCAGTTCCCGGCAACGTTCTATTCGAAATTTGGAAAGCGGCTTCCGTTGTCCGGCGGCAGGAGGCCGTTCTGGCACCGCATTTCTTGGTGGGTTGGTGGTGGCGACTTACGAATTGGCGCCAGCGCAGGCAAGTCGACGAAATGTACCAGCAGCCGGATTTTTATTACGACTCAGGAATGGTGGAGACCTACGAGAACGACGTTTTTCGTCCGGAGGGAAGAGCCTATGAGACGCGGCACCGGCTGATCCGAACGCCGGGAGGGCGCGTAGGGAC
>JAIEOG010000281.1 GCA_019750655.1 bacterium | reverse complement strand
GCTCTTCCGATCTATAAAACGTTCCGCGATCTTGCTGCCCGTGGCACCGAGCAAATGACCATCAGCGGGACGGTGAACAAAACCTTCCTGCTTCTGCTCTGCTGCTTGTTCTCGGCAAGCTTCACGTGGTTCCGAGTTTACGAGACGGGGACGATTTCTCCCGTCTGGATGTATGGCGCGACTTTCGGGGCATTGGGAGCAGCTATCTGGATTGCTTTTGATCCGACGAAGGCCCCGGCTTTATCCCTTCTCTACGCGTTGCTAGAAGGCTTAGCGCTCGGCGCTGTCTCGGCGTTTTTTGAAATGCGGTTCCCAGGTATCGTGCTCCAAGCCGTGGCACTGACATTTGGCACTTTGTTTTGCCTACTCGCCGCTTACCGCACGGGGGCGATTCGCCCGACTGAGAATTTCAAGCTAGGCGTGGCAGCAGCGACAGGTGCGGTTGCTGTGTTTTACCTCGTGAGCTTTGGGCTTTCGTTCTTCGGCATCTCGGTGCCGATGATCCACGATTCAGGCCTCGTCGGCATCCTGTTCAGCTGCGCCGTAGTGGGGATTGCGGCTTTGAACCTGGTCTTGGATTTCGACTTCATCGAGCAGGGTGCTCTCCATGGCGCGCCTAAGTATATGGAGTGGTACGGCGCCTTCGGCCTGATGGTCACGTTGGTCTGGCTGTACTTGGAAATCCTGCGCCTGCTCGCTAAGGCCCGCAGCCGCGACTAAAACCCGTTGATCCCAAGCAAGCTTAGATAGGCTTGGCTCTGGGTGCCTGATTCATCTTCACCAATCTCGAAGGTGCGCGTGCCCGTGGGGGTGGTGACTTCCATTTGGCGTACCTGATCCCGGAAGTTGAATTTGCGAATATGCGGAGAGCCGGGCTTTGGGGGGACGCCAATGCCGTCGACGACGACGGTGACGTTATTGGTGTAGGTTTGCCCGCCTTCTTTGACTCCAATACGGTGGTTGCCCGTCTCAAAAGCGAAGATGTCTGATGGGTAGATGCCGTCGGCTCCTTCGATCGTAATCACTGTTTCTACGTGGTCTTTACCACGGGGTATTTCCTGGGGATTGAAGTCAAAACCCATTTCGGTAGCGACTTGCTCGTAGTAGCGCACCAGCGAAGGCACGGTGCTCTTGGCGCCCCGAATGACCATGCGCACTTTCTTCTTAGGCGCCGGCAAGTTTAATTTGGCGCGTTCGGGGGAGATGAGTACCTTGCGAAAACGGGTTGCGGGCGTGACAGGCTCCGCTTTCCCAGGCTTTCCTCCGGGAACATTTGCCACCGGCAAAACTCTGGCGGGTTTGTATTTCTCGGCGGTATTTAGGATATCTGCAAGAAGCGGCATGTGGTGAACGCTTTCGATCAGAATCGTCTCAAACTCATCGTAGCCATGCGCTTCAATCATCTCTTTGATGGCCGGCTCCAGCCGGTCTCCCACTAGACCCTCAAACCCCTTGGTCCCTGCCGTAGGAATGCGCTTACTCTCGCCATAGAGGCGGTTTGCCACTTCCAGAATCTTCACAGGGGTGTTCGTCAATTCATGGATATGCCTGTCCAGCCCTAAGGCTCTAAAATTCTCAGGCGAGAGACGTTGCATGGTTGCAGAGAGGAAAGCCGCTGAGCCATTTTCCGCAAAACGCTGGATGGTATTAAACAGACGTATCTCGTCTTTCGTTTTCTTAGCGCCGCCCTCCGGAACGCGCTTGTAGTCGGCGATGAAAGAGGACAGAGCTTCTGCGGTGCCCTGCGGAGTCTTCATTCGCTCGGTCATTTGCGCGCGCATCTTCTGGAACTTTTTCACGCGTGCCTGCACAGCCGGTTCTAGAGCGACCCTCTCGAAAAACTCAATCGACACCCCACTCGGGCGGTCTATGAGATCGGCGAGCAGGTTGTGAGTAATCCGGTCTCGGTCGTTGCTTTGGGCGAAGCCGTCCAAGTCTCGCTCCAATAAATGCCCGCCAATTCTCTGAAACTTCTCTTCTGCGGTCCGCCGTTCATCGGCTGTGCTACGGAAGTCTCTCTCGGCTGCCCGGAGAGTCCTTGGGTCCCACTCCATTGTCGGAGCGGCGGTGGGATCGTGAGGTGCCGGGTCATCCTGCACGAGTTTCTGCTCATCGCGCCGCTTCTCACTGTCGACGGGGTCTTCATTTTCATCGACTTCGCCCCAGTCTCGGCGGCTCAACTCATCCAAAGCGACTAACGCCTCAGCTGTGGTGTGGTCGTTGATCTCTTGGAAAGAAATGACGTCGGAGATCTTAATCTTGCCTTCCGCAAGTCGGACGATGCGCCCAATCCGTTGCACGAGGTCCTTAACGTTAGTCTGGCGGCTTGTATCGATAAAGGCGGTGAGGGAAGGGACGTTGATCCCTTCATTCATCATGTCGACGTTGAACAAGACTGAGATTTCACCTTTTTCGAATTTCGTTTTCGTATCTTCGTTACTGTCCTCGCCGGGTTGCAGGGTTGAGTCTTTTCCCGAGGCCATAAACCCAAACGTATGCGGGGTGCCGTCGGGTTTTAGGAAAGGTGGCAGACCGAGTTTGGGGCGTTCTACGGTGACGTAGTGGTAAAACGCGCGGGCTTCTTCGATGGTGTTGCACGCGAAGAATAGGTGCGGGTTATTCCGCATGTACGGTTCGATGCCATTAAAGAAGTTTGCATAGTGCGCGGGATTAATCTGGTAGCGCCCTTTTCCTCTCACCTTCTGGGTGAACAGGGGCGTGCCGGTGTTGTTGAACCACTCAGGCCGTAGAAAGTGTGTCTTGAAAGGGTGCGATTCCCCGCGTGCGAGTGCCGTCTCGAGCTGTAGGAGAATCTCGCGGAACGAGCGATCGATGG
This sequence comes from bacterium, assembly GCA_019750655.1. GTDB lineage: Bacteria > Bdellovibrionota > FAC87 > UBA2466 > UBA2466 > JAIEOG01. Next base: position 6,649 of record JAIEOG010000281.1, on the reverse strand, counting down.
CGCCTCGCTGTGTGCGGTACGATTCGGGAGTGTCTAAGTAACCCCAGAAGGCGTTCCCATGGAAGATGAGGTCAACGATGTCCATGTCGGAGTGGGAGGGCGTGGCGGTGAATCCCACGACCTTCGCATCGGTAGCCTTCACTCCGGGTTTACGCGTTCCCGTCTCAGGATCGATTCCTCGCAATTCATGGATCAGGTTTGCAGTCATGGGTGCGCCGGAGTGGTGCGCTTCATCCATGGTCAAAGACGCTAGATGTTCCTTGAGAAGCTCGAGATTGTAATCGTGTTCGTCTTTGGATTTACCGTTCGTACGCAAGACGAGGGAGCGCGTGGTCGTTGCCAGGACGATGGGCCGGCCGGTGCGCTGCGCGTGCGCGATGAGGGCATCGATGGTTTTCGGGTCGCCTTTTTTCTCTTTTTGATCTCCCCACTGAAAAAGCTCGTACTCAGAGTCGATATTCGCCAAATCGCCCTTAAGCTGCCCGGTGAGGTTCGACTGATCGGTAAACACGACGTGGATGAGCGGTGCTGGCTGCTTGGTGTTCTTTGCCTGGGCGGCTTTGGCGGCGCTATCGTCGATCAAACGCTTCATGATCGATTGGAGAACGATGGTCTTACCGACCCCCGTCGGACCGACAAAGAGGAAAGAGTCATCCCCATCGTCCATGGCGTTGTTAAACGCCTCAATGCCGAAGCGCTGGACTTCTTTTTCTACCAACCAAGGCTCTTTAAGAGCATCACGCTCGCGGCCCGCCGTATCGCTCTTGCTGAAAAGCTGTAGTGGATGGCCGCGCAGTGCGCGCATCAGAAAATCCTGGCCACGGTCGGGTAGGCTGTTGAAATCGAAATTTTCAGGAATGAAGATCGTCCGGTTGCCGTTGGATTCCATGCGGAAATGCGGGTTGCGCAAACCCGCCTGCCAACGGAAATGGATTTCCTTGCCCGGGCCAAACCCCGCGAGCGTCGCACCACCGTCTACGGGAGTGAGTTCGCGCGCGGCTTCGGGCCCTGCCAAGAAGCCACGCTTTCCCACCGCTGGAAGAAAGTGCTGCGAGAAAAACTGCTCCTGCTTAGGCGGCAACGCGGAGAGTTTTCGCCCCGTCAGCCGCTCCATCGCAGCAATGGCCTCCCCGCAATGCTCCAAAGAAAAATTCGCACGCGCCCATAGGGGCGAGGGTGCGAAAAGCAGTACGAATAGGGTGAGCCGAACCATAGCCTAGCGTTATCGGTATAAGTACTGGAAATAATGAATGTTTATTTCGGTTTTGGGCCTTGTGCCAAACGCTTGGATTTGTTAAGGAGTCGGGCCGTGTTACGCGCCTATTTCATAGCTGCAACGCTTTGGCTGCCCCTGGCCCAAGCCTATGACAAGCCGGGGTTGCCCTTGGCGAGTCGGCGGCCACCCCTTTGCCTACGCCGGCTGCTAACCGACGAAGCACGGGGCTTATTAGGCGTTTGGCATAGCATTACCGAGACTGCGCAACGGGCCGGTTACACCGACAAGGCCTACCAAACAGCGCTCAACGAAGAAGGTATTTTTATCGCGAACCAACCCATCGCTTTCCAACTTGCGTGGGCGTATGCGCACTATTTTTTCCAGCACCCCGATGCGTGGTTCATGGTGTCGGGTGATTGGGAAGCAAAACGCGAAAAGCTCCGAGACACTTGCTCGAAAAATCCGGAGGGTGTGCGTATCGGATTGCAATTATCTACGGGCGTTTCTTCCGCGCAGGAATTGGAATCGATCGCGCAGTTTATCGGCCAGCTCCGAGCTACCTACCCAAACGCGATTTTCGTCGTGCATGTTTCTGGGATGCAGGAAAAGCGTGAGCTCCCCGTGCCGCTCGCGCACGCAGGCCAGTTCCGCAACGACGTCTACTCGATTGTTCCTTAGAAAGTATCCCCGAATAAAAAGAATGCACCCACTTGGTCCTGAGATACGCCGATATCCAAGCGTACTTTTGCGACACGGTCGGGTGGGATAGCGAAACGCAGCCCGCCGCCATAAGTGACTTTCCAGCGATTGGGAATACCGTCGGAAACATCGCCCGCATCGGCAAACACCGCTCCAGAAAATGCTCCTGCAATGGGGAAACGGATTTCCTCTTGGACCGCTGCAAGGGATTTTCCACGAAAACGGTTTTCAAAGTAACCGCGCAGCAAGCCGGCGCCGCCCCCAGTGTAACGGTACGTATAGGAGGGCTCTCCCCAGGAAGTCGCGAAGTAAGCACGGGAAGCGAAAACCAAATCCGTGACGGGTTGGAAGAACGCGCGCAGATCTAACTCCGCTTGAGCGAAAGAGGGCGCTCGCGAAGTCGCAGCGGCGGCTCGCAGAGTGACTTGAGGGTGGAAGGCCCATAGGCGGTTCGCTCGATCGGGAGTCTGGTATTCCGCTGTCAACGCGGCTGCAATCCGATCTTCCTCGGGAAAATGGGGGATACCGCCTTGCTCGTGCCACCCGCGGTAGTCGAGGTGAGGCCAGAGCGCCCAGCCGTCCCGCTCCCAGGCAATTCCCGTCTTAGCGAAGGTGCTCACCTTAGGAAACATGACGTTGTCCTGCCGGCGCGTTTGCCCGCCCTCACCGTAATAGGAGGCTAAAAAGGTCGAAAACCCGAGGGCGTTGCGAAAACGCAGCTCGGGCGTCCAATGGTAGTCGACCGTGGCATCGACCAAAATGCTGGGTTTGAACGACACCATGGAGTAGGCGCCCATCTCGAGTCCCTGCCGTTCGGCGGGTTTGCGGAAGTAACCGAGTCCGACCAAAACGCCGAAGGTGGGGGTGTATGCAGCGAGAGGAGCGAGCGAGCTTTTTGCTGTTTTTGTCCTCGATAAAGTCTCTGTTTGCCCTTCGGGAATCGTTCCCCAACACGGAACGACCAGAACAGAAAACAACACCCAAAACCCAACACCCCGAAACCCCTTTTGCATTAAATCTCCCTCTAAAACTGGACCCTACCAGAGGGAAAACGCTTTTTCACGAGGGGGATTGTTGATGCTTCGCGTCGGTTTTTCCTGCGTTTACGAGGAAGAAAATAGATGCAAGGCGCTGAATTCCCTCTATTATAAGCATGGTTAACGTCCACCTAACTTGAGGAAACAATGAAGAAGAAGACCAAAAAGAAAGCAACCAAGACCACTAAGAAGACGACCAAGAAAACGACCAAGCGTAAAGCCGGTGGCGCGTTCATGGCCCCTCTTCAGCCCAGCGAAGCCTTGGCCAAAGTGGTTGGCACTAAGGCGATTCCGCGCACGGAAGTCGTCAAGAAGCTTTGGCAGTACATCAAGAAGAACAATCTTCAAGATCCGAAAAACCGCCGCAATGTGAAAGCCGATGCGAACCTCACGAAGGTTTTCAATGGCAAGAGCGTTGTTTCGATGTTCGAAATGACGAAGCTTGTGAGCAAGCACCTGAAGTCGATCTAATTCGACTCGCGTGCGAACGCTTTAAGCGGGGCCTTCGGGCCCCGCTTTTTTTTTGTGCTCGGCACGGTCCCTGCAATTCCCCTCCTCGTAAAATAGAAAGGGGACTCATATGTGGCTACTTACTACACTCATCATTGGTTTACTCGTCGGGGCTGTTGCAAAATTTCTAATGCCGGGGAGGGACCCAGGCGGAATAGTGCTGACTTCGCTGCTCGGGGTGGCGGGCGCTTTATTGGCGTCCTACCTGGGCCAAACACTCGGTTGGTACTACTACGGCGAGCCCGTCGGGTTTCTCGCAGCCGTTTTAGGAGCGATGCTCATTCTGTTTATCTACCGCATGTTCAACCGCCGCGCGTAGAACACCGCCCTAAAAAACTTTCCTGATTCCGTCCCACGTGTAGCCCTGATCGGGGCTCACGTGAGGCCGGTGCCCTCGCATTTCGGCTTTGTTTCAAGGCCTTAGTGTGTGCGTTTCTCTTCATATTTCCCGCACATTTTCTGCTTAAAATAAACCGATTCCCCTACATTAGTGTGAAACGCCACCTGCTCATTTTGATATTGGGTCTGCTTGCCCTTTCGGGTTGTGGCACGGGTCTGTCCGTGCAAGTTCCCGGCCTTTGCCTCCCTGGCGCCACCGAAAACTGCTCGGACGGTATCGACAACGATTGTGATGGCGATATCGATTCAGCGGACTCCAACTGCCCATCTAGTTGTGCCGAGGCAGAAATTTGCGGAGACGGCGTCGACAATGATTGCAGTGGCGCAGTCGATGATGATGAGTCCTGCGTTTATACGACCGGACTCGTTCTGCACCTAGATAGCGCCAAAGCGTTGAATGACGAGCCGGCGCAATGCACCGACACCCATTTCGAAGATCTTGCCGGCGGATCCGATGTCATACTTTCCAGTATTGGGAGCAGCTGTGCGGTCAACAGCGGGTGGGGAGGGGATGGTAGTGCCAACTCTCCTTATGCGATTGCATTCGACGGTACCGACGACGACATGGGACGGTCGTTCGACCTCTCCGCGGTTGCGAGTAATTTTACCTACGAACTCTGGGTCTGGCCGAAGCAACAACGCTATGACGCAGCAGAAACCACCGAAGGCAATCTCTGCTGCTTCTTCCAGCATAACCTGGCGTGGTATCCAGATATAGGCGGCGGCACCCTAGGGGGCGGGGAAGCGATTGCCGGAGTTTCCGTAGGAACCAATGGGGCCGGGGTTATCGAACACGCTTCAGGCCACTTTCCAGCTGTGATGTCCTACGGGAAGTCGCTGTTTGGTTGGCACCATGTCGTTGTTACCTTTACCGGTAACAACCCCACGCTCTATGTCGACGGGGAATATGAATACGCTTCTACCAGCGCGTATACCCTACACCCTTCCCAGACCAAGCTGGGTGGCGGGTTCTTTTCGCATTTCAAAGGGCAGATTGCGATTGCGCGCCTATACTCGGAAACTCTGACAGCGGATCAAGTGCGCGCTAACTACCGCGCCCAAAAGGCCCGCTTCCCCAGAACCTGTACCGATTCTGGAATGGATACCGACAGCGATGGCGTCGGAGATATCTGCGATAACTGCCCCAGCAACGCGAACAATAGCCAGACGGATACGGATGACGATGGCTTTGGCGATGTCTGTGATCCGTGCCCGGGCACCAAAGGGGTTACGGATACGGATGGAGATGCCGTTTGCGATAGGTATGACAACTGCCCCAACGATGCAAATCCCGGCCAAGAAGATGCTAACAGCGATGGATTCGGAGATGCCTGTTCCTGTATGGGGGACCAGACGACGGGCGATACCGACCACGATAACATCTGTGATGATGTCGATGTTTGCCACGGGGATGACAACAGCGGAGACTCCGATGGCGATGATTATTGCGATGATATCGATACTTGCCCAGGACAATCCGACACGGGAGTCGATGCCGATGGCGATGGCATAGACAACGCGTGTGACACCTGCTTAGGGCTCGATGATGGCGATGCTGATGGCGATGGGTACTGCGGCAGTGAGGACAGCTGCCCCATAACCACGACGCACGCTGGTTGGTCTACCGGGCATGGGGCAGATGATGACAGTGATGGCCTGACAAATGACTGTGACCTCTGTTGGGGGGCTAGCAATCTCGATTGCGACCTTGATGGGATTTGCGACGTCGATGCGGATAACGATGGTATTGGGGATCCGTGCGAACTGTGCTCGGGCGATGATAATAGCGGAGATTCCGACAGCGATGGTATTTGCAACGACATCGACGTCTGTGAAGGCGACGACGCGCAAGGCGATACGGATGGCGATACTTACTGCGATGACGCGGATATCTGCCCGCTTATCTTCAATCCCGAGCAGAGTCTACACGACGGTGATTCTGACACTATTCCCGATGCCTGTGATGACGATGACGGCACCGCACCGGATATCTCTGGGGTTAATTGGATCGATAACTACTTCACCAGCCCGTGGACCTTGGTACAGACGGGCCGCTTATTTGTTCTTACCTATACGACGTACACGATTAAGGGCTACATCACGGATCAAAATATCCGGTTTTACGATACGGGCACGATGGGTTGGCAAAAGTCTAACCTCGGCACGCTGAGTGGCGATACGCTTACCCTATCGGCAAACTTCCCCGCGGCTAGCTATACCTTCACGCTCGTTCGCAGCGTGGTCTGTGGCGTCCCGGATAGCGATTCCGATGGTTTCCCGGATGGTTGTGATAATTGCCCTAATGTGTCTAATCCAGGCCAAGAGGACGTGGACTCAAGCGGCACGGGCGATGCTTGTGAATACTGTGGGGATGGGGTTTGTAATCTAGCGGAAACCTGCTCGAACTGCGCCGATTGCTACATGGCTCCGATTGGCTGCGGGCCTTATGAAACCGCTGACACTTGCGGTGGCTGCGTTGGCACGCCCGGTAACTGTGGCGACACTATCTGCCAGGGCGGGTTTGAAGATATCAATACCTGCCCGGGAGATTGCGATCCGGATACGGATAACGATGGTGTTCGAAACTCCGTAGATAACTGTCCTCTTATAGCGAATGTTAGTCAGGGCGACGTCGACAACGACGGTGTGGGCGATATATGTGATGTCTGCTTCGGCGATGACAACTCAGGCGATTCCGATATCGATTATATTTGCGACGCTAACGATAACTGCCAATACATACCGAACCAGAACCAATTGGATTCTGACCATGATAATAACGGGGACG
>JAIEOG010000440.1 GCA_019750655.1 bacterium | reverse complement strand
AAGTTTCACCCTTTTTGCGCTCCGCGAGGCGTTCGCCCACGCACAAGATGACATTCAGCCCCGCCGTGAGGGCGGCCTTTTGGCGTGCAGCGATGAGCGAACTGTCTTCGTGGAAAACCCAGCGGCGTTCGGAATGGCCGAGAATAACCCAGCTTGCACCGAATTCTTTCCAAGCAGCGGGCGAGCACTCGCCGGTAAAAGCACCCGATGCGGCTTGGCCGCAGTTCTGGGCCACCAGAGCAATCGCGCTACCCTTCCAGGCCGCCGCTAGAGTGGCCGCATGCAAAGCTTGGGGTGCCACACCGACATCGGCCTTTTCCAGGGCTTTCTGAACGCGTGTAGGAAAGACTTCGGCAAACTGCTTCACCTGGCTGGCGAGGCTGTTCATCTTCCAATTCGCGACAAAGAAAGGCCGACGCATTTAAGCACTCACCCGAGTTTCCATGGCTCTTAGGCCCGGCAGTTCTTTGCCTTCGAGGTATTCCAAGGTGGCCCCGCCGCCGGTGCTGATGAAATCAAACTTCGATTCAAACCCGGCTTCGGCAATCGCGGCTGCGGAATCCCCACCCCCCACGAGCTTGCGTGCGGTCGTTTCTGCAATCAGGCGCGCTAGCTCGAAGGTGCCGTGCGCAAATGCGGGCGTTTCGAAAACGCCCATGGGCCCATTCCAGAAAATCGTTTCTGCGCCTGCTAGGGCTTCGCCGAACTTCGCGATGCTCTTCGGGCCGATATCCACTGCCATTTTATCGGCCGGGATCTCCACATTTTCCGTCGTGCTAACACCGACGGTGTTGTCGAGAGAAGGAGTGACAACATGGTCCACCGGCAACACGACTTGCACGCCGCGCGCTTCGGCAGACTTCAAAAGACGGGCCGCGAGCTTCACTTGATCGTCCTGGCAGAAACTGCGGCCGACGCCATAACCCATTGCTCGTAAGAAGGCATAAGCCATCGCGCCGCCAATGATCACGCGGTCGACTTTCGGCATGAACTGCTCGAGGACGCCGATTTTGTCGGAGACTTTGGCGCCACCCATGATCAACACAAAGGGACGCGCAGGACCCGAGCGCAGCGGCTCTAGGTATTGCAGTTCTTTCTGCACCAGCTGACCAATTCCGCGGACGGCGACCGACCGAGGCAAAGCCGACGTCGAAGCATGCGCGCGGTGCAAGGAGCCAAAGGCGTCGGTGACGTAAACATCGCAGAGTTCCGCTAGGCGAGCCGCAAAATCTGGAGAATTAGCCTCTTCTTCCTCGTGGAAGCGAAGGTTTTCCAACAGCATCACCTCGCCATTGCGCAACCGGTGCGAGAGCCCTCGGGCGCCGTCCCCGATGCAATCATCGGTAAGAATGACGTCTTTGCCGATCTTTTCGCTCAAGGCACGGGCGACGGGCTCCAAGCTGTATTTCGGATTTGGCTTACCCTTCGGACGGCCCAAATGGGAGGCCAGCACGCAACGCCCACCCTGGGACATAATGTATTCGAGGCAAGGGAGCGCGCCTTGAATGCGGGTATCGTCGGCAACCGACCATTCCCCGTTGCTCTCTTTCAAAGGTACGTTGAAGTCCACACGTAGGAAGACACGCTTGCCTTTGAGATCGAGATCTTGGACGCCCAGAATTTCTTTCATACCTGCCTTAGAGTTTCGAACCGACCCAGCTAGCCAAGTCGAGCATCCGACGAGAGAAGCCGGTTTCGTTGTCGTACCAGCTCAAGACCTTCACCATAGTGCCGTCGATGACCATGGTGCATTCCGCATCCACCGTCGAAGAATACTGGCTGCCGTTGAAGTCCGAAGAAACCAATGGGGCTTTTTCGACTTTCAAAATGCCCTTCAACGACCCGTCCGCGGCCTTTTGGAGCGCGGCATTCACTTCTTCAACCGTCGTCGGACGGCCGAGATCTGCCACTAAGTCGACGAGGGAAACGTTCGGCGTCGGCACGCGTACGGAAGTTCCCGTGAGCTTGCCTTTGAGATCAGGAATCACAAGCGCGACGGCCTTTGCGGCGCCCGTGCTCGTCGGGATCATGTTGATCGCACCGGCGCGAGCGCGGCGCATATCTGCGTGGCCCAAGTCCAAAATGCGCTGGTCGTTGGTATACGAGTGAATCGTCGTCATTAAACCGCGGGTGATCTTGAATTCGTCGTTCAAAACTTTGGCGAGCGGCGCCAAGCAGTTGGTTGTGCAGCTTGCGTTGGAAATCACGTCCTGAGTCGCCGGATCGTACGACTCGTGGTTGATACCCACAACGAAAGTCGGGACTTTGTCGTTCGAGTCTTTGGTCGGGGCAGAAAGAATGACTTTCTTGGCGCCGGCCTTGAGGTGCTTGGAAGCGTCGTCTTTTTTCAAGAACGCGCCTGTGCATTCAAAGACGATATCGGCGCCGAGCTGGCCCCAGGGAATTTCTACGGGATCGCGCTGGCCGAAAACGGGGATTTTCACTCCGTCGACGACGAGGGCGCCGGTTTCGGCGGCCACTTTGTGGTTCCAGGTACCGTGGACCGAGTCGTAGCGGATGAGGTGGGCATTCTGTTCGAGGGGGGTAAGGTCGTTGATCCCGACAAGCTCAAACTGCTTGTCGTCCCAAAGCAGGCGCATCGCTTTGCGTCCAATTCGACCGAAACCATTGATGCCTACTCGGATTTTTTTCATAGCCTTCCCTAAATAAATGTCTCTCGAAAACGACCGCATCGTTGTATAGGCAAAGATTCGGCCCTTCAAGCGCTGATTGACCGCGCAGGGGGCCGAGCAGAAAGGGATTCGCTCGCTCATGTTGCCCTCTCCTCCCCCGTCGTCGAAACGCTTCTTCGTCGCGGACATTAAGCCTCAGGACACCGTCCGTACGACGTTCCTGGTTCGCTCCAAAGGCGTCCAACAGGCTAAAAATGGCCGCCCTTACCTCGTGCTCACGCTTGCGGATCGCACAGGCTGCATTGATACGCGGGTCTGGGCCGAGGATGCCGATGCTTTGGCGTCGACGTTTCGGGAAGGCGATGTCGTCGCCGTTTCGGGCCGGGCGCAGTGGTTCCAGAACCGCATGCAGCTAGTCTTAGACAATCTGGTGGCTGTCGACGAGCCAGGGCCCTTGGAAGACTTTGTCCCCAAAGCCGATGGCGACTCTCTGCAACGCTTTGCAGAATTGGTGAGTGTCTTTGAAACACTCGAATGCCCGTGGACACGCCAAGTGGCGCTCGCGCTCCTAAGTAACCCTGAGGTTGCTAGTCGTTACCCGCTGAGCCCGGCTGCCAAGTCCATCCACCACGCCTATATCGGCGGCTTGCTGCTGCACTCGCTCACCTTGGTGCGCTTGGTCCAAGCTGTTGCGCCGTTTTACCCGCGCCTGAACCGAAGCTTTTTGCTCTTTGGTGCTGCATTCCACGATTTTGGGAAGATCTTCGAGCTCAGCTATGAGGGCAATCTAGGCTACACAGACGAAGGCCGGCTGGTCGGACACATCGCCATCGGCACCGTACTGCTCGATCGGGAAATCCAGAAAATCCCCAACTTCCCTGCGGAAATCGAGTGGCAGCTCAAGCACCTCATTCTGAGCCACCACGGGAAAATCGAATACGGCTCGCCGGTGAAACCGCAAACTCTCGAGGCACAGCTTGTGCATCACCTGGACGATATGGATTCTAAGCTCAACAGCATTCAAGAATTGATGGACGGGGAAAAATCTCAAGCACGCTGGACATCAGTGCACCGCGCCTACGAAGCGGCTTACTACCGTCCGGTCATCAAGAGCTCCGAGGAATAATGCCCGATTACGCCGATATTTTAGAACAAGCCACCGAGATTACCGAAAACGGAGCACGGATCGCGCTTTCCCATTTTCGCCAGGCCTTGCTGATTGAAAACAAAGCCGACGGCAGCCCCGTGACTATCGCCGATAGAAAGACCGAAGAGCTTTTGCGCCATGAACTTTCACGGGCGTTTCCGGACCACGGAATTGTAGGCGAAGAATTTGGCGAAGAATCGGCCGATCGCGAGTTCGTTTGGACCGTCGATCCTATCGACGGAACGTGCAGCTTTGTCCGCGGGATTCCGTTATTCGGCACCTTGGTGGGACTGCTCCACCGAGGCGAGCCTGTTCTCGGGATCGCATGCATGCCGGCACTCGACGAGACGTATGTCGCGGCTCAAGGTTTGGGTGCTTACTGCGACGGGATGCCATTGCGCGTATCGAGCGCGCAGGCCCTCGAATCGAGCTTTGTATCGTGTGGGGATTCTCACGCTTTTGAAATCGTCGGGAAGCGGGACTACCTCGTTTCGCTCTGCCGCAACGCACGCCAGGTACGGGGCTACAGCGATTGCTTTGGCCACACGATGGTCTTGCGCGGCGCTATCGATGCGATGGTCGATCCGTTCGTTTCCATCTGGGATATTGCGCCTTTGGCTTGCTTGATTCAGGAAGCGGGCGGCACGTACTTCAGCTTCGACGGGGAAAAGTCCCTGCAGAAAAAAAGCTTCATCACGTGCAACCCAGCACTCAAGGACGAGCTGCTTCGTCTCCGCTAACGCACTAATTCGTCGGGTGTGAAACGCATCCCGATTTCCAAACGCTCTGCCGCCGGAACGCCCTTTTGCTCTTCGGCCAACTGCTTTTCCATCGCGTTCGCATCGGCGACAAGCGTAATCCACCAACCATTTTCAGACTGGTGCTTCGCAATAGCTTTCTTGATGCCGTCGTTTGTCACGCCACGGATCGTCTTCGCGTAGTCAGCGGGTGAAAGCAACGGCACGCCGTACAGGTGGCAATACAGACGCTTCGCTAAACGCTTATCCGCGGATTCGAAATCGAACGGGTAAGAATTCACAATGCTATCGGACGCCAAGTCGAGCTCTTCTCGATCCACACCTTGGGTGCGGTAATCGGACCACATCTGCAGCGACTTGCGGATAGTCTTTGTTGTGAACTCTACCGAGGGAGTCGAAACAATGGCGAACATCCCCTTCTGGTAGGAAAGGCTACCCATCGCCGAGTAGGTGGAAGAGATGGAGTATGTATAACCCAGTTCACCGCGGACTTTACGGAAAAGCCGCGAAACCAAAGGCTCGCCCCCGAAGGAGAAGTTTCCCACTTCCATCGCGAAGCGATCTGGATCCTGAGCGGTCATACCGCCTTGACCCATAAAAACCGTCCCCGTTGCCGTGCCGGGTTTATCAACCACGACGAGCGTAGGCCGAGCCGGCACTTTCAAGTCGGATGTCGGGGAACTGTTTTTCACGCCTTCCGGAAGCTTTGCGGCCAGCTTCTCAACGAGCGAGCGGATTTCCTTCTCCGGCAAAGGCGACGCCACGGCGACAACCATATTCGCTTGAGAATAGTGCTGCTTGTAGAACGCTTTAACGTCCGCGAGATCGATGGCCTTCACGGAAGAAAGAGTGCCACTGCCCGAAACAGAAAGCCGCGACCCTTCAAAAGCCACGCGGCGCAGCGCCATCCCTGCGAGCGCGCCGTTGCTGTTCTTAACGTTGTTGATTTCAGCCAACGTTTCCGTGCGCAATAGATCGAGCTCTTTCTTAGAGAGCGTCGGTTCGCTAATCGTTTCTTGGATCAGTTTGAAAAAGGCTTGGGTGTTTTCGCGGATCACTTCTCCGCTAAAGATAGTTTTATCGTGAGCGGCTCCGACATCGAAGCCAGCGCCCATGCGTTCAAGAGCCGCTTGAAACTCACCCCGCGAACGCTTTTTCGTCCCACGGAGAACAAGTTCGGAAACAATGTTTGCGAGACCCGCTTTGTCTTTGGGCTCGGAGGAGCTCCCTGTCAGGAAAACTATCCGCACTGTTGTCGTCAGCAGTGTGGGATCGGCCTCGAATAAAAGTGTGGGTTCAGCAGCACGTGCTTTGGGCATAAGGGGTCCTCCTAAAACTAAGGCGGTGAACAGCCGAAAGGCTATCCGTTTGCGCGTCATTTGGTTTTCTTCTTGGGCGTTTTAGCAATGGCAGCGGGAGCCTTTTCCGGCGAAATCACAATGACGGAACGGTTCTTAGTCTGCAGATACGTTTTTGCCACCGCCTGAATGCTCTTGGCCTTGATGTTGTCGAAGGCTTCCAAGATCTCAAAGCCGCGCATGTAATTGCCGCAGATCATAAGAGTCTCACCCAGGAAGTTCGCTAACTCCGAGTTATCGCCAATCTCACTATAGAGTTTGAGGCGTTCTTGGTTGATCGAACGCTCCATATCGCCCTTAGTAAGCAAGGTAGTTTGCAAGGAGCGAACTTCCTTATCGACGATCTTGAGCGCTTCGTCGGCCGTATGGCCTTCGGCAAGAGCCACAACGAACTCGAATAAATCCGGCCGAGCGCTGGCTCCACCAAAAGCAGAAACCGCGATCCCTTTGTCGACCAAGACCTTGCGCAAACGCGCTTCGCGGCCACGCGAAAGGTGCGTACCGAGCAACGAAAGCGGCACGGCATCGCCATGTTCTACTGTCGGAATGTGGTAGCCGACCAAAAGCAGCTCTGAAGTGGCCTGCTTATGGCTTGCGCGTACGCGACGCTCAGCCGTTTGCATGGGCTCCTCGGGCAGATTCAGTGCGGGAATCTGCTGCGGCTTCATGTGCCCGTAATACTTCTCAACGAGGGGGAGAAGATCCTTCTCCGTCGTATCCCCGACCACGATCAGGGTTGCGTTATTCGGCGCATAGAAGGTCTTGTAGAAATACTGTGCCTCTTCGAGCGTGAAGCCTTTGATTTCCTCTTCGCTTCCTAGGACCGTGTAACGGAAAGGCACCTTTTGGTAGGCGGTGCGCATGAGCTCATCCCAGCCTAGGCGTCCGGGGCTATCATTCGCACGCCGCAATTCCCCAACCACCGCGCCTTTTTCTTTTTCCAAAAGATCCGCATCGAGCTTGAGGTGCTCCATACGATCCGCTTCCAATTCCACAATCCGCTCGAGTTTATCGGAGGGAACGCTTTCGTAATAGTTTGTGCGGTAGAAATAGGTCGTGGCGTTCTGCTTCTCAGCGCCCAAGCGGGACGTGATCTGATCGAAGACGCCATCTGGGTATTTTTCAGAACCGCGGAACATCATGTGCTCGAACAAGTGCGCGAGGCCTGTTTTATTGAGCTTGGGATCCATCTTTTCGTTCAGGGATCCGACATCGAACCAAACTTGGTACGTCAGGACTTTCGCTTGGTGCCGAGGCACCAAGATCACGCGGAAGCCATTCTTGAGTTTGTACTCAGTTAACGTATCGCCGTTAAAAAGCTTATGCGAGGTGACTTTATTGTAACTCGTAGCAAGACCCATCGTGGACCACCCTATGAAAGTGAGAAAACAAGCCAGTTTGCGGAAAGCTGCGCGTCGCATTTAGTTCAGCGCCGTTCCTGCTTCGATCGGCGCTGCGAGCTGTGGCTCTGCCTGCGGCTGAACGGGAACAGGTGCTGATCCGGGCTTGAGCGGCGGAGTTTCTACTTCTGCAACTCGTGCCGCTACTGTGGGTTTACCGCTTCCCCAACCAAACGCCAAGCGGAGCGCCCAACGCCGTGCTGTGAGCCTGCCTGGCTGCGTTGCCAGTTCTTCGGCGTAAGTCGCGAACTCCAAATCCACTACGCTCGCATGCAACCCGAGCCCCGCCGTGAAGTTCCCTTGGCGAAAGCCCATGCGAGCCGCAAACATCGAACCCCAGAAAGGCACTTCCACACCGAGGTTTACGTGTTTCCAAATGCTACCGGTACGCGCCCCAAGATCCGGATCTGTTTGTCCGCCGACGGCAAATTCTGCAAAATCGACGAGCAATCCAATGTGATCGGCCACGCCCATTCCCGGAAGCTGGGTATAAGTTCCCAACGTCAACATGCGTGGGAGAGTGGGCGGTGAACCAAAGCCTGAAAGCCGGAAGAAATCGAGCTGGCTTGCCAAACCATTGTTCAGCACCAAAGCTGCGCGGCTAAACATCCCGTCGCCCCATTTGTGCTCGTAAGTGACGCCGAGATCGAAATCCAGGCCGCCGCCCATGCCGCCTAGCGACCGAATGTCTCCACTGAAACCCGTGCCGGCGGCGATATCGGTCACTGTATAGGTCTTGCGGCCCCCAGCGCGCATAACGGCTTTGAGGTTCGCTCCCACCGCGAGGCCCGGCATTACCGGGAAACCGAAACCCACGAAGAGACCCGAATCCGTGATCGCCGTGATATCGAGGGTGCTATCGAGGTCGCGGCCCAGAAGTGCCGCACTCCCTTTAACATCGGCAATCAGCAAGCCAACGGCGATTTGCTTGTTCATGTAGTACAAGAATCCCGGCGTCGCTCCGCCGTAGATGGGCTGCCCTTGGTACTTTTCCAACCGAGCTACGACGTCTGAGACGTTGTTGCTGTTGGATTGCATTACTTCGATCATTTCGGAGAGTGCAGGGATCGCATTTCCCGTCATATCTCCTTTTAGAGCGAGCTTGATACGGCCGCCGCCGTTCGCGAAGGCGAGACCCGATGGATTGTAAAAGAGTGCGTTTTCATCGTCGGAAAGACCGTAAAAAGCACCGCCCATCCCCATCGCGCGTGTGCTGCGGCTGATTGAGTAAAACTCTTTTAAGGCGAAAGCCGGTGTGGCCACCAATACGAGAGCCACGATGCTTAAACGACGGAAAGAAAGTGTGTTGTGCATTTTCACTCCAAGGTGTCCTTCATGGCATTGCGAACTGCATCCGCAACTGGGCTGCCACCTAAGAAATCCGAGGGGATTAGCCCCAAATTATCGTTCAAAACATCTAAGCCGTCGGAGAGGATGTTTGTGTTCGCTGCTGTATCGAGATCTGAAGCGCATTGGAGCGCATCGTAATCGCACATCCCAGGAAAACCGGCGCTCAACGTACCGCCGCCGTTGCCGCCGATGTCTGCATCGGTGATAGCGCCGCTATTGTTGCCAGGGGTGGTGGAGTTGCAAGAAGCCGTCACTCCGCCCGTGTCCGAAACCCATTTATCGGTACGCGCCATGCGCATGCCGCAATCCACGAACAGACTCAGAATCTTGAGAAGCTTGGTCGTGCGCGTCGTCACCGTGAAAGCGGCACATTGGGTGCGGGCTGTTTCCGCAGCAGTGAGTTTCTCGTCAGTGAAGGGGACGAGATCGTTGGCGAGCTGGCCCAACATCGTAAAGCTAGCGTCGGAGGTGTTGTTCGTGAGGGTCTCCATCATCACCGAAAGATCCAGCCCCCCACGCGCTAGATTCACGACGCAGAGTTTCTCGGTGCGCAACTCTCCCGTCGGCAGCCGCTCATACTGCGTGATCGCCCCTGCATAGTCGCCCGCATGCAGGTACGAGCGCGCTTCTTCTAAGATCTCGTCTACAGAATCACCCGCACTGCTAAGGGGTTGGTAGAGATTGCAAGAAAGCACTAGGGGCAGAACGCCCAGAGTTACCGCCAAAAGCTGCACACCACGTCG
>JAIEOG010000351.1 GCA_019750655.1 bacterium | reverse complement strand
TGGAAAAACAAACGGGTGGCGATGTTGGCGAAGTGACGGACAAAGAAATCACGGATTTCCTCGCCAGCAAAAACATCTCGCTCAGCGACCCGCGCGTGAAGAAAGACGATGTGCGTGAGTACTTGAAGTACCGCCGCCGTTTCGACAAGCGCCAAGCTTTCGTAGCCCAGCTGAAACAGGGCGCGAATGTAAAGATGAAGATTGCCGAACCCGATGCGCCGAAGCTCACGGTCAACACCGATGGCTACCCGGCTTGGGGCAATCCGAAAGCGCCTGTGACGATCGTCGAGTTCTCGGACTTCGAGTGCCCGTTCTGCTCGCGTGCCCTTCCGGTGCTAGCGCAGATCAAAAGCACGTACGGCCCGGACAAAGTCCGCGTCGTCTTCCGCGACATGCCGTTGCCTTCGCACCAACGTGCGGTTCCCGCAGCGCTGGCCTCGCACTGTGCAAACGAGCAAGGCAAGTTCTGGGAATTCCACGATGTGTTGTTTAACAACCAGACGGCTTTGCAGGATAAAGACCTGAAAGAGCACGCTAAGAAAGTCGGTCTCGACGACGCGAAGTTCACGGAGTGCTTCGACAAGAAGAAGTTCCAAGCAACGGTCGATAAGAGCCGTAGCGAAGCGGAGCTTCTGGGTATCCAAGCAACGCCTTCGTTTGTTGTGAACGGCTCGCTCATCCAGGGCGCGCAACCGTTTGAAAAGTTCAAACAGAAGATCGATCGCGCGCTCGCGGGCAACTAAACCACGGCGCCAATCGAATAGTTTCCTAAGGCCGGCCTAAAGAGCCGGCCTTTTTATTTGGTTTTCTCTTTTGAATTACCGGCAGGATTATCGATGGCCATCGCAAAGGGATCCCATTTTGCTTTAGATGGATCGCTGGCATTTTCGCGCGGGGCAGAATCATCAAACTCGGCGATGGCGGGAGGGACAACCACTTTGCCGGCCAGCTTAGCGTCTCTCACATTCTTATCCACTATCGCTGCAGCACCGAACTCGAGGATGGCCACGAAGTTCACGAAGAAGTAGATAAAAGCAGCGACAGCATACCGTGCCCCAGATACGCGCTTATGCTGCACACGAAAACGCAGGACATCCGATTCCATATCCCAAGCAGCAACACCGTCCGTTACAAGCTCTCGGTACGCCAGGTATTGGCTAATCAAGCTCACGACCGGGATGCCGCAACCTAATCCCCGGATCCAGGAATTCAAAGACCGCCTCAAAGCGCTTCGCGCAGACAAGAAACTGGCATCCGCTTCTCTCACGGCGTACCCAAATACACGCCTCCCCGGCGTAGTACCCCAGTACGGAAGTAGAATGGTATCGAACAAGACAGTGAGGGGAGAGTTGAAGAAGACCGTAATAGCCAGTGCCACTTCCAGATTGATCACTTCTAGGTAGCAACCCAAAATCCCCAACGCCCAAAGCAGAGTAGCGGCTAAGAGCAGATCAACGCTTTTGGCGAAAAAACGAATCCACGGGTGTGGCTGTGTTTCAAAAGAGCTCATAAAGAGCTCTTCGGAACAATGCGTTATTTACTTAAGTGCTTGGAATGCCTGGAAGTGCTGGAGCAAGGACAGGGCCTGGCTGACGGTGCCGAGGTCCTCTAGCGTCGCCTTCATATCCTTGTTAATCCGCGCTTTTTCTTCCGCGTCTCGGGCGACGGAGAGGCTCAGATTTAAGCTGATCTTGCGGCGCTCGTTGTAGCCCTGCAGGTCTTTCGCTTCATTGATCGCATCTCGAAAATCGGTCCTGGGGAGATCTAGGGGCTTGGTGTGATTAATCACCAAAGCACCGACATCTTCAAGAATCCCTTTTTCCTCGAGCTTGCCCAACCAGGAGTGCACATCTTGCGGGTTGGCACACGGCTCGGCCGAAGTAGGGTTGGTCAAAACCAAAATGAGGTGTGCCGGCGGTCCCAAAATCGCCTTGTAGCGGAAACCAACCTGGCAACCGGCGGTGAGAGGGTTGCCATCGAGCTCTTTCCAAAAAGCCTCAGCGACCTGCTTCTCGCCCGAAGAGAAGTAGATGACATAGGTCAATTCGGGCACGTTTACCGGAGCAGCATCGTCAGCGAAAACAGCCCCCGAGCAGAAAACACACAGGAAAAACCAGTACTTAGTCACGGGCACCTCGAAAATTAAAAAACAGTGCGCCCTTTTACCAGAAACGCGCTTCGAAAGGCTAGTCCAGAGCAGCAGCGCCCGAAGGGGGCAACCACCGGATCAGCCCTGCAGAACGGCCGTCACTCAGCGTGGAATCGGCGGCGTTGTAGTAGAGAAGCTGTTTGTTCGTTATATCCGCCAACCCCACGGTAGTCGTGGAATGAGTAACGGACTGGTGGAACAAAACGAAATCGCCTGTGCCGAGTGGTAGGGAGCTCGCCAGCATGACGACCGTCTCGAGTTCTCCCCTTTCCGCCTTTCGCCCATTCTTCAGGAAGCCATAATTATTTAGGCGAAAATTCCCCGCCTTATCCCGCATAAGAAAAATGGCTTGGTTCATCGTAGCCCCGGGAATCACCATCCACGACGCGACTTCCGTTCCGGCGGGCCCCAAGGGAAAATGCCCGATAGGGTGAAAGCCAACATTGCTACCCGCGATGTAAAGCATCGGGACGAGGGTTTCCGAGATATAGGGAACGGCCACTGCTCCATGGAATTGCTCGCCATAGTTCAATAGGAGACTTTCCGGGCGGTAAACAAAGTGAAGGTCCTTCGGCAAAGGCCAGGGCCTAGAAATGAGGTTGTTACTTCTGAGTACGTACTTATCAAGACCCTGGTGCTCCAGACTGAAAGGCTGAAATAAACTCCAGAAACGTCCGACGGTGTAGACCTCCACACTTTTCCGGTGCCTCCGATTCGCGGTGTCCATAAACACCGCATCGGGGTGAATGGAGATCAACCAGGGGCACTCCCCTGCCAGAAAGGGTCTCCCCGTCGGGATGGCTTGTGCGGAAAAGCTAATAACCAGCGCGCAGAAAAACTTCTTCATAGCCTCACTTAATCGATTCTCGGCCCGATACCTTAGGCGTCCACTGGGTGGAATCTGCTGAACGCCCGTCACTCAAAGTCGAGGAAACAGCGTTGTAGTAGAGCATCTGCCCATTTTCCAGATCCATTAATCCCACCGTTGTAGTGGAGGGTGTCGCCGACAGGCGGAAAAGAACGTAGCTGCCCTGCCCGAGCGGCAATGAGCTGCTTTCGAGCTTCGTGGGCGCTAGGTTGAAGGGTGGTTGCACCATCGTTGAGCTCAAGAAGCCCAGATTATCCAAGCGGTAGTTCCCCTCGGGATCTTGGAGCAGGAAAACAGCGTGGTTGTGCTTTTCGCCAGGAACGATCATCCAAGACACGAGTTTCGTTCCCGGCCTTGCGAACTGGAACTCGCCGATGGGGTTGAAATACTGGTTATTGCCCGAGAGAAAAAGCTTCAGCGCCCCGTCTTTAGCAACGTAGGGAACCACCGCGAGACCGAACAGTTCACGGCCATAACGGATTAAGGCGCCTTCTATTCTAAAAAAAGACTCTGCGTCTTTGGGGAGATAAGCGCGCGCCCCGAAAGGCCGCAAGTTTCTCAAAAAATACTGCCCATAGTAGTAGCTCCAAGAAAGCTGGTAGCTATCCCAGTGGTTGATCCAGGTGCCGCGCGTATAAATCTGCGCACTCCCCCGAGGGTTTCGATACGTTTCATCGATAATTTTGAGATCGGGGTGGAGCGCCAAAATCCATTGGCATTCGAGAGGCACCGACGTGGCCCCTTGGGCCAAAGGCGCTAATAAGAACAGCAGCGCGCAGAAGATTTTCTTCATCCCTACGCGCGTAACATAGCGGCGGCAGGCCTTCTAGGCGGAACTGCAGTAGAGTACGCTAGAAACTCTAAGCGTGGGCGCCGCGGGACATTTCTTGCCGGGATTTTTTCGACGGCAAAACTCTGGGTGTGTTCTTGTCGCGCGTGGGCCGAGTCGTCATCGCAGCTTTCACGAAGCTGACGAACATCGGGTGCGGCGAGAACGGTTTGGACGTGAATTCTGGGTGAAACTGGCAGCTCAGGAACCAAGGGTGCCCCTTGATTTCCATCATCTCGACCAAGTCCATTTCGGAATTGAGCCCTGAGAATACGATGCCTTTGTCTTCGAGAATGCGGCGGTAGTGGTTGTTCACTTCATAACGGTGGCGGTGCCGCTCGTTGACGAGTTTCTTGCCGTAAACCGTCGCAGCGAGCGAACCCGGCTGCAACCGGCATTCGTAAGAACCCAAGCGCATGCTACCGCCTAAGCGTTCCACACGGCGCTGGTCTTCCATCATGTCGATGACAAATTCTCCGGTGTTGGAGAATTCGCGGCTCGTCGCTTTCGCTAAACCACAAACGTGGCGCGCAAATTCGATAACGGCGAGCTGCAAGCCAATGCAAATACCGAAATAAGGGATCTTGTTTTCGCGCGCATACTTAATCGCACGGATTTTGCCTTCGACGCCACGGTTACCGAAACCACCCGGGACGAGAATTCCCGAAAGGCCTTGGAGTAAGCGCGCAGCGCTTGCGTCGTTGTCGATTTTCTCGGACTCGATGTAGCGCAACTGGATGCGGCAGCGGTTCGCGATAGCGCCATGGCTCAAAGCTTCGCTGATGCTCTTATAGCTTTCGGTGAGGTCGACATACTTGCCGACGATGCCGATTTCGACGGTGCTGACCGGGGACTTAATCGCGTCGGCGATCTTCTTCCATTTTTCCAAACCACGCGAGCGGTTTTTCAAACCAAACTTGCGGCAGATCTTCTCGTCGAGCCCCTGATTAGCGAAGACAAGAGGAACTTCGTAAATATTACCGACGTCTTTCGCCGTGATGACATTCTCTGGCTTGATATTGCAGAAGAGCGCGATCTTCGCGCTGATGTCTTTGGGCAGGATGCGATCCGTGCGGCAGAGCAAAAAGTCAGGCTGAATCCCGATCTCACGCAGCTTTTGAACACTGTGCTGAGTGGGTTTCGTTTTCAATTCGCCACTAACGCCTAAGTAAGGCACTAGAGTGAGGTGCAGGAACAAAACGTTTTCTTCTCCGACATCGTAGCGGAATTGGCGAATGGCTTCTAAGAACGGCAGCGATTCGATATCGCCGACCGTACCGCCGATTTCGACGATGGTGACATCCTGGCCCGTACTGACTTTGCGGATGCGTTCTTTGATTTCTTCGGTGATGTGCGGGATGACCTGAACGGTGCCACCCAAGTATTCGCCACGGCGCTCTTTCGCAATAACCGTCTCATAGACCTGACCTGCGGAAACGCTATTCTCACGGCGCAGATTCACGGCGGTGAAACGCTCATAATGGCCTAAGTCCAAATCTGTCTCGGCGCCGTCTTCGGTGACGAAAACTTCTCCGTGCTGGAACGGGTTCATGGTGCCGGGATCCACGTTCAAATACGGATCCATCTTCATCAAAGTGATCTTGAGCCCGCGGCTTTCCAAAAGCGCGCCCAATGCTGCCGACGTCAGGCCTTTGCCTAACGAAGATAAAACACCCCCTGTGACGAAGATGTATTTACCAGTGCTTTTCTTACGGCCCACTTTCATAGGTCTCTTTCTTTCAAAACAGCTTCCACTCGGGCGATATCTTCCGGGACATCCACCGCCACCGTGTCGCGTTCCCAAACGACAGCACGGATAGCGATCCCGTTTTCCATAGCCCTTAATTGCTCCAAACGCTCACTGACTTCCCGAGGGGAAGGCCGAAGCGCACAAAATTTTTCCAGCGTCTCGCGGCGGAAGGCATAAATGCCTAAGTGCTTGCAAAAGCCCGCCTGTTCACTGGGCAACCCATCGCGCGAAAAATCCAAAACCTTCCCGCCCGGCCCGAACCGGACCTTCACGACGTGGGGGCTAGCCCACTCCGCTGGGTTGGTTGTCGGAATGGCTAGAGTCGCCATCCCAAAGTCTCCCGCTTCTAGTCCTTCAATTAAGGCATCGATGGCTTGCGCTTCTAGTAACGGTTCATCCCCTTGGAGATTGACCACTACGTCGGCATCTAAGCCCTGCACTGCATGAAAAACCCGATCGGTGCCGCTCGGCAAGGACGGCGGCGTCATGACAGCCTCGCCTCCAAAGCCGCGCACTGCTTGGGCGACGCGGGTATCATCGGTCGCAACCAGCACCTTATGCAAAAGGCGTGATCCCTGCGCCGCTTCCCAGACCCGTTGGACCAGGGGTTTACCGGCGATGGGAGCAAGAACCTTAAAAGGGAATCGAGTTGAAAGTGCCCGTGCGGGGATGATTCCCACGCGGGTCTGAACACCACGCATGGGAGGACTCAATAAAACGCGTGGGTACCGCCTTGCAAGCATATATCGCGGATTTTACGCAGCTCCGTGACGGCGGTCTCGTTGAGGTTTAGCAGGCTAGTCGCAGTGCCATGAATCGATTGATAAATCTCCAGCGCTTCGACGAGACCGAAAAACTGGGTCCGTGCTTCTTCTGGAAGCGAGGTCAACAGTTGAAGGTCCGCGGCCTGGCTCTCCCCAGTCACGGCAGCAAGGCCTAAGTCCTTGTGTCCGCGTTGGTGGAAAGATTGGGCAATGCCGAGGATGGTCTGCAGAAGAGACTCTTCTTCCGCGTTCCGGGCGGTCAAACTTTTGAGGATTTCACTAAGCATAGATGGCCCTCCCCGAATGAATCCATATTAGGGGACGTGAGGCGGTAGCACAACCTACAATCGGATAGATAGATCTAATCCGACACCCGTCCGAATCGTGCGGAAATTAGAGAGAACTGCATGCGAGAAATCGGGACGGCGAATCCAGCGTACCCCCGCTTGGAAACCCAGCCCCATCCAGTCTGTTAGCCGCCAACGCCAGCCCGCGGAGACTTCTACGATGAGCGTTGTCTGCTGGTAAGATGACGCTCCTTGTCGAGCAGTGAAGAAGTACGGGCCCGCGCCAAGCTGCAGCGAGATTCCGGCGAAATTCGTTAGTGTGAAGAAGGTACGCGTGAGCAATACGCCCTGGCCTTCGAGTTTCGAGACGAAAACCCCGTTGTTCGTCACCGTGCTCAACCCGAAAACATCGTAGCGATCGTACTTCACACCCCAAGCGACGTGGTTGTTGATAGCGCGTTCGTAGCTTGCGGTCCAAAACCAATACAGGGTGTCGTAGAGGAGAGCCGTCCGGAACCAGTTCTTGGGCCGGTGGTACTCCTTGAGCTGCACGAAATCGGATTCGTCGAGGGGAACGTCGGTGCGCGTTTTGAGCGGCTTAGGCCGTACGACTAAATCACCGAAGGCCGGCGCTTCGTTCGTGAAATCAAAAGCGATCCAAACGTGTTCGGGCGCTAACTCGACGACAACACCGCAAGCGATGTTCTTAGTCGCGCGTTGGACGCAGAGAAATTCGTCTTTCGTAAACGCGTCTTTATCTGCGAGCTGGTTTGCTCGCACGCGACTTTGGCTGTCGACTTCCAAAACCTTGGCAGGTTCGGCCGCGAAAACCGTCGCGGGGAAAACGAGCGCTAGCAGGAAAGTCAGAAATGGGCCGAACACTTTGTTCATCGATTTCGAAATGATAACACGCTAAGGTGGCGTTTACGATGCTGGTCCCTCTGCAAAAACACCTTCGGGCCTTAGCTCTTTTGCTAAGCGTCACGGCGCTAGCTCAAGGCGCGGAAGTGCCTTCGACGGCTATTTGCAAAGAAAAGGTGTCGGAGCGCGGCAAGAGTTTCGAGTTAGGGCTCGTCTACCAGTCGCTTTTACCGAGTGGTTTACCCGATTTGAAAAAGCCGGAACCCGTTTATGGTGCCGTGGTGGGCATCCCGCTTTATGTCGGCACACTCCAAATCCAGGGTTCATTTGGCGGAAGCGGGGGGCTGGCTCTTTATTTAGCGGAAGCCAACTACCGCCTTGAAATGCCTACACCTTACTTCAATGCCTTTGCTCTTTTTGGTGCGCATTACCTGCACTATGTGCCAGTGAGCAGCACACAGCGCGGCGCACCCGGAGCTACGATTGGTTTGGGGATGGCGCTTCTGCTCGATGAGAGTTTCGAACTCGTTTTGGGTTTGAAGACGTACCTGCAAAAGCGATCCACAATCAGCTTCGGCTTAGGCTTTTCATTCTTAATTTAGATAAAGGCGCTTGATGAAAAACAGCCCTGCCATCACGGTCAAGGCGATGAGTGTCGCACGTTCACTGCGCAGTGCTTTGCCCAATTGAAAACGGTGAGCACTGGCCTCGACTCCGGGAGTAAAGCGCGGCACCCAACGAGGGACACGCGCACAATACAGGCCATAAGCCGCGCCAAATTCGCGCTTTAGAGTGTCTTCTTCAAAGGCGACGATGAAGGTGTATTGGATCAAGAAGTAGAGCAAGAAACCAAAGCTCAACCAAGTGAACCCAAAGGCCACCGCGACTAATGTGTAGAGCGCCATATTGGCGAGGTACAGAGGGTTACGCACAAACCGAAACGGGCCAGCATGGACCAAACCGGGAACCGAATCGCCCCGAGTCCGCGTCGCACTGCCCGCAAATCCCACCGCCCAAACGCGCACGCCTTCGGCGAGCAGAATCCCTGCTAGGAGGTAAACGAGCTGAATGGCCGACCGCTCTTGCTCGGGGGGCAAAACGAGGCAAAGCAGCACCAAAGGCAACGGAGAAACACCACGCCTTTGAAACCACCACCGGCCGATGAGGACCGAGTCATTTCTGGAAACTGCATTCGCCATGAACCTCCAATCAATCACAGCAGCGCTTTGTCCGTCAAAAGTAGAAAGCCATCTTGAAAAGCCCCCGTTTTTTGACCGCCCCAACAGGAACCGCTATAGCGGAAGCATGAACTGGAAAGTCTTAGCCCTAGCCCTGTGCCTTACCAGCGCCCCTATGCAAGCCGGCTGGCGCGGTCTCTACGACGCCTTCGGGGGCGAAACCTGGGACGAAGTGGGAAATACTTTCTTAGAAGCTTTCGGCGAAATCCGGGAGGGAACCCAAGAAACGGGCCGGCTCGCAAAACGCGCGTTTACGGGCGATGACTCTTTGGACGATGACGGACCTTCCGGGTGCCCCTCACGCCTCACACACTCCACAAAACAACAGCGCCACCCTCGGAAGTAGACAGCTCACTCATGCCCTCACCCATCCGATGGCGGGAGCCGCTCGGCCTTGCTCGCTTCGGGGGGTGGCAGCTGCGCCTTAGGGCGCAGCTGACAGGACCCACCGAACCGAGCAAGACCGGGCGGCTCCACCTTCGCGATCTGGTTGCGGGCAGTGACGACCGCGGCTATAGTCCAAGGCCATGCAAGCGCCTCCGAATTTCAACAATGGCTGGATAGAAGTGATTTGTGGTGGGATGTTCAGCGGCAAGACCGAAGAACTCATTCGCCGGACGAAGCGG
>JAIEOG010000376.1 GCA_019750655.1 bacterium | reverse complement strand
CTGAAGCGGTGGGGAACCAAGAGAGGCTGTCCGAGCGGCGCGTTTGAACGGATCGCTCGGCAGTTTGGACCACGCCTACGACGTCCGCGCGGCCGACTTCCGTGGATAGTCCAGGCAGATGCAAGAACCGCAGCTGGTGCAGCAAGAAAAGGATTTCGAAAGTCAGGGCTACGAACGCAAAGGCAAGAAGCACTGTGTCATACCGGAATACCGACACATTCGCGCGCGTTCTCATGGAGGTTAAGCCTATCTTAGCATGGCAGTGTAACCGTTCAATTTCTTCACCGAATTGGCCGATAAGCATCCTAGAGGAATCCCAGTACGCCATGAACCGGAAACTACTCATTGTGGAAGATGAACCGGGCATCGTTGATGCTTACCGGATCATTTTAGGCTCCACATCCGCCCCCGCGCGGATTGTTTCGTCGCGTTCGCAGGCTGTTGCCGTTCAAAACGCTCCGGTGGCTGCAGCTTTTGAGCTCGAAGTCGCGACCACCGGCGAAGAAGCCCTGGTAAAAATCCAGCAAGCCGTGGCCGCAGGCCAACCTTATGCCGGTGGCTTTTTTGACGTAAAACTCGGCAGCGGTATCGATGGCATTGAAACCATCCGCCGCGCGAAAGATACCGATCCCGAAATGCTTTATTGTCTCGTCACCGCTTATCAGGATCGCAGTCTGGATGAGATTGAAAAGGTTTTCGGTCCGGATTTTTCCGACCGTTGGGACTTTCTGGCGAAACCCTTTACGCAGAACGAAATCCTGCAAAAGGCTCGCAACCTTTGTTCGAGCTGGGATCGTCGACAGAAAGAAAAACTGTACCTCGATCAAATCCACACACAGCAAGATCAGCTGGTGAAATCCGAACGACTCGCCGCTATCGGCACACTCGCTCGCGGGATCGGCCACGAATTTGGAAATATTTTGCACCGCCTCATTGGAATTTCCGAAATCGCAGCACTGAAGAACGATCCGACAGAAATGCGCCAAGCTTTATCGACTGTGGCCACCGCTGCAGAACGTGCGGGCGCCATTGTTCGCAATCTCCAGTCTCTTGTTAAAATGGAAGTGAAGCGGGAAAAAATCTCGTTGTACACCCCGTTGAAGGAATGCCTCACGCTCATCGACCACGAACTAAAGCGTGCGGGCATCGAAGTGAAGGAAAACTGGGACCCCGAACTTCCGTTGGTACTGGCCAACAAAGTCGAAATAGGCCAAGTTTTTCTCAACTTGCTCATTAACGCGCAACACGCCATGGAAACCACCGGCGGGACCATCGAAATCCGCAGCCGCACCCAGGGCAAAGAAATCGTGGTGGAAGTAGCCGACACGGGTTGCGGTATTGCCCCGGAGCACCTTAAGCGCCTCTTCGAGCCGCTCTTTACTACCAAGGGCGAGCGCGGGACCGGAATTGGACTCTCCGTCTGCCGTAAGATTATCGCCAACCATTCAGGCCGGATCGAGGTGGAAAGCACCCTCGGTAAAGGCTCCTGTTTCCGCCTGGTTCTGCCCACCACTTGACTAAGATTCGTCCTCGCAGGTAGCTAACGCCCAGTGAAAGCCTTGCACTGATGCTTGCCCTGGCCAAATACTTGGAAACCTATGCCGAGCCCCACGAAATCCCCGAGGGCCTGGAAGTCAGCGACCAGTGTGTCGTCGTCCCTCTTTGCGGCGAATCGGAGCTAGTTCCAGACCTACTGCGTTCCCTGGAAGCAGCGGCGGAGCATTCGGAGCGGTCCCTTCTCGTCATCGCTGTCGTAAATGAATCGCCCTCGGCCTCCGAAGTTTTTCAACAAGCCAACCAGCAAATGCTCCGGCTGCTGCGTAGCTGGCCCGCGGGAAAAGTCCGAATCCACGTCTTGGACTACACAGGGCCCCGGGCCTTTCTCGGCGGCGTCGGACGCGCTCGTAAAACGGGTTGCGACTTAGCGGCGCGTTTGTTTGCTCATGGACTAGTGCAGTGCCCGTGGTTGCATACAACCGATGCGGATGCGCGCGTGGCTCCTGACTATTTAGAACTGAAGCCGACTGGGAATGCCGTGTGGGGGCTTGGCCCTCTGCAAGACGGCGCCTATGTTCACCCCTTTGAACACAGCAAAGAAGGACGCTGGGGCAAACTGACCGAGCGCTACGAAGCTTATTTACGCTATTACTGCTCGGGCCTCCAAGAGGCGGGCTCGCCGTTTGCTTTCCAGACAGTGGGAAGCACACTGAGTTTCACGTACCACGCGTATGCGCTGGTGCGAGGCTTTCCACAGAAAGATGCCGGGGAGGATTTTTACTTTCTGCACAAAATTGCCAAAGTCGCAAATGTGCGCGAAGGCGGTGGGCGCGTCCATCTCGTGTCTCGGCCAAGTAACCGCGTGCCTTTCGGCACCGGCCAGTCCGTCACGCGCCTTGCGGGATTGGAAGATCGCGGCGAGCCTTACTGCGTTTACCACCCAGAAATTTTCCATGAGCTGGGACGTTGGCAATCGGCCATGCGCTCGATGAGTGAAGGTAGGGACTGGGATCACGCGACCCAAGGTATGCACCGGGCGCTTACCGCACTCGATAAAATGGGTGCACGGGATCAGTGGGAAGTGATTTTAAACACCCGAAAAAAGCCAGACGATCGCCTGCGGCATTGGCATACGTGGTTCGACGGGTTTCGGACGTTGCGTTTCGTCCACTGGATGCGGGATCTGTATTACCCCAACATCCCCTTGGAGGACGCAGTAGGCTGGCGGAGGGGGAGCGAAATGGTAAAGCGTGTGCCCTTGCCGACTTCCGATTCGACCTCGATTTGTCCGCCGTGTTTTTCGACAAGCCCATAAGCAATGGACAGTCCCAGGCCCGTGCCCTGCCCAACCGCTTTAGTGGTGAAGAAGGGATCAAAGACCCGGCTCAGCACTTCGGGCGACATTCCCGGACCGCTGTCTTCAATTTCGATACGGACACGGTCGCCTTCCCGGCGGGTGCGGATCCAGATCTCGCCGTTGCCCGAGATAGCTTGGCCGGCATTAGAGAGCAGGTTCATGAAAACTTGGTTCATTTGCGAGAGATTGCATTCGACTTCAGGCAAGACGCCGAATTCTTCATGCACTTGAATGCGATCTTTAAACTCATTCGCCAGCAGCCGCAGAGTGCTTCGGATGCCTTCGTGGAGATCGGCTGCGCGGAACGAGGATTCTTCCACGCGAGAAAACGTCCGTAGCCCAAGGACGATTTCCTTAGTGCGATTAGCTCCCTCAACGCAGCTGCGGGTGAGCTCCAGCATGTCCTTGAGGATGAAATCGATCTCTAGTTCTGTTTCCAACCGTTCGAGTTCTTTCTGAGTCTCGGCTGGCAACTGAGATCGGAAGCGGTGGTACGCCGTCACGAGGCGCTGGATCTTTTGCACGTACTCATCGAGGTGGTGCATATTGCTCGAAATAAACCCGATGGGGTTATTGAGCTCGTGAGCAACACCGGCTACGAGCTGCCCTAGAGACGCCATTTTGGCGGATTGCACCAGCACCCCTTGGGCGTCTTTGATTTCACTATTGGCGCGCCCAAGCTCGTCGACTTTGGATTCAAGAGCACGCCGAGCATCGGCGATGTTACCCGCCATCTCATTGAAAGAGTGTACGAGGTATTCAATTTCGTAGGGAGAATCAATCGAGGGAATGGCTTCATTACGGCCATTCCGGATGCGCTTCATCCCCAAGACCAAAAGCTCAATCGGCTCCACAATGCGATTGGAGAGGAAGAAAATCAGCAAAGCCACACTGACGACTAAAAAGACCGTTACGTAGAGCATCGCCACGCGGAGCTTGGCGGCACTACCATCCACACCTGTCATCGACAGAAAGAGCACAAAGTAGCCGGCCTTGAGTTCCGACGAATACGCCGCCGGCATATCGTAGAGATAGGCCGAAAAACGATTATCCCCGAGCGTCAGCACGACAGGACTACCAGGCAGTTTGAATGGCAACTTGGAGAAACTCGACACAAAGTCGCCAGGCAGCGCAAAGCTCGCAGCGCCCGCGGAAAAATCTTTGTTGAGCAGAACGCAATCGACCTCGCGGCGCTTTTTGAAATCTGCTAGCTGCTTGGCGCCGAGCAATGTTTGGCATTCTAGAACGCCATAGAGACGCTCCCGGTCTTTGAGCAGAACGCGCACAGCCGTGAGGGCGCCTTCTTCGCGAAAGAACCGCTCACGAAGTTCGCCGCGGCTTTTGACCTTGCCAAGGGCTGCCTGGGGCAAAAAGGAAAGCTGGTGATCCCAATCTGCGAGACGGGACCCCAAGAGTTTTCCGTCGGGAGAGTAAACGCGCGCGCTCACGTTCTCTTGCAAACTGCCTAGCACGGTCGATAGCGCTTTACGGTTGCCACTCGCCAGGGCAGTCAACAATCGCGGGTTGACGCGCATTTCACGAGTGGCTTCGAGCAGGTCTTTCTCTTGACGCTGAATTTCTGCGGTGAAGGCATCGCGCTCCGTCTCGGCACGGCGCCGGAGGGATTCGCGGGTGCTTTCTTCATAAATGCGAGTCGCGTAGAGACTTAGGAAAACAGCAGGCAGGATCGAGAGCGGTAGAAAATAGAAGGCAAGGGTCGCCTTAAGCGACCGCGTGGGACCACGGAATTGAGCGTAGAGACGCTTGAGCATTTGTTTTGTTTAGAAGTACCAGTGCGCAGCCACGCTGGCGTACGTGCCATTGGCCAGGTCCATGAGCTTAAAGAGGTATTGCAACTCCACGCTCACGGCGAAACCCATCGGGTGCATGAACTGCACCCCTACTGCCGGCGCCAATAGGAACATCGAAAAACCCTGGCGCAAGTCATAACCCGGCGGCAGGAACTTTTCCGTAAGGATAGCCGGACCCACCGTCGAAGCCGAGGTGCCATCCGTCCACCAGCGCGCTGCTGAAAGAGCGACGTAAGGGCTGACCCACTCCCCTAGAAGGAAATAGCGGGCCTTCGCCATAAACGTTGAATAGTTCAAGCCCGTCCCTACTCCCAAACCAATGGAGAGGTTCTCATCGATATTCACATCGGCTTCGACGCCTAGAACGGCCAAGGGGCCGCCAGCACTAAACCCCACTCCAAATCGATGGGAATTCTTGAGCGCTTCGATTTGGCTCGTATCGGCCCAAACAGCGGTCGAGAATAGACACAGCACACTAGCCAGAAAAATCCTTTTAGAAGATGCGGGCACGGATACCCTCCTCTTGCAGGAACTTCTTGAGAGTTTCTTTATCGACTTGCTCGGCGCGTTTCAAAACCTCGGACAAGCGCTGGAAGAACTGTTTCGTTTGCTCGTCTTTCAAGCCTTGTTTCAACGTCGAGGCGACAGAGTTCAAATTGGAAATGAGTGCGTAGAGCTCTTTGCGGTTTTCTTTGCCTTTGAGAAACGCGTTTGCATCGGTGAGTAAAGTAGAAAGCTGATCGATGAACTCACCGATGGTGTGCTCTTTTTCATCCAGAAATTGCTGGATCCGCCCAAAGACGCTGTAGCCCTGCGATAGAAGCTGATCGATTCGCGGTGGATCGATGCCGCGCACTTTGCTACCCGGCATGAGTGGCTCGGCTTCGCCGGGAGTAATCTCGACGTAGCGCTCCCCGATGATGCCTGCCATGTTGATATAGAAACGCGAATCTGTGCGAAGCGCGCGCAAAGCGCGGTGACCGACCGAGAGAGTAACGTCGAGCGTTGCGCCGTCTTCGGGTGTGTCCAAAAATTCAATGGACTCCACACGGCCCACTTTCACTCCCGAGACGCGGACTGGGGAACCCACTTCCACGCCGCCCGCGAAGGAATACAAA
The DNA here is from genome assembly GCA_019750655.1 of bacterium. Lineage (GTDB taxonomy): Bacteria > Bdellovibrionota > FAC87 > UBA2466 > UBA2466 > JAIEOG01. The sequence goes on along the minus strand of JAIEOG010000376.1, from coordinate 3,572 downwards.
ACGTGGTAACGAGCATCGCCCGAGAAAGCGGAGAACGCGCCCATCAACCAGCCAAAGGCTAGCATCAAAACGGCGGTTAAAAGGACGAGGGCGCCCACCCAAAATTCTTTGCTTAGTTTAGCCATGGGAGTCGAAGCGGAGAAAAGCTAGGAAAGGTACCTCTCTACATTATAGTCGCTGCATGAAATAGCTCACAGCGAAATCCGCGATGATGATGCCTATGGCGCCGCGCACCACAGCCGACGTTGCCGCGGTGCCCACGCCGACGCTGCCGGGCCCACAACGGAACCCTTCCCGGCACGCGACTAGCGGCATAATCGTGCCGAACACTAAAGCTTTTACCAGACACGTCGCGCCATCGATACCCCGGACGAATAAAAACATCGATTGCATGTACTGTTGCCCCGAAATGCCCAACTCCAGCGATGCGATTCCAGCTCCGCAAAGAATCGCAACCGCCACAGCAAAAACGGACAAGCACACACTCGCCACCACACCCGCGAACCACCGCGGGAGAACGAGGTATTCCACGGGATCCATCCCGAGTACCCGCAGAGCATCGAGCTGCTCGGTGTTTTTCATCATGCCAATTTCTGCTCCCATCGCGGCGCCGACTCGCGACGTAAGCAAAAGGCACGCGACCACAGGCCCAAGTTCGCGCAACATCAAAACCGAAGAAAAAGCCGGAACGAGGGAGTCCTGGCGCAAGACAAGCTTCATGTGGATTGAAAGCTCCACCACCATCAGCACCGACAAAAACGCCAGACAGAAAACAACAATCCAGGTGCTCTGTACACCGGCCCGGTAGATCTGCTCCGTGTAGAGGTGCGCGTTCTTGCGAAAATGGAAACCAGACAAAAGGCCAGTCCCAAGGCGCTCACAAAGCCGTTGGAGTTTTCCCAGCGCGAGTTCCATCAGCCGCCTCCCAACAAGGCTTGGACTGCATTTCCGAACGAAGAGACAAGGTAGTTCGCGACAACGATCGCCACCATCGACCACACGGCTGTCTTTTGAACCGTCTGGCCAACGCCCTCCGAACCTCCTCGGGCGAAATAGCCGTGGTAACAGCAAATGACGGAAAGCAGGATGCCAAAGACGAGGCTCTTCATCACCCCCACCCCTAAGCTCCAGTAAGTCACGAGCGCCGGAATATTCGACAAAAAGGTAATAGGGTTCACACCCAGATTCCAGGCGGAGAAAAGCACGCCTCCCAGCACCGTCGTCATTAGCCCTAGGATCAGAAGCAGGAAGCTCGAAACCACCACCGCGATCATGCGGGGGACGACCAAGTAGCGGATGGGGTCGACGCCGAGACACTTTAAGGCGTTGATCTGATCGGTCACCTGCATCGCTGCGAGTTCCGCACTAGTGTAGGCGCCCACCTTAGCTGCGAGAAGAAAAGCGATTAGCACAGGCCCGACATTGCGCACGGTCACAGAGGTGGACAAACCACCCAAGTAGCTTTCCGCGCCGAAGTCGCGCAGCTGCTCGTGGATCTGCAAAGCCATGATTGCGCCTACGAAAATGCCAGCCGTAAGTGTGGTGCTGACGGAGCGCACGCCTGTCGCGAAAACTTGTTCAATGAGATGCCGGCGAGAAGTGCCGTGGCGGAAGAACTGCGCAAAAGACCGAAAACCAAACTGGGCTACAGACCCAACCTCTGAGATGCCGACCATGCGGCCATTGTACCAAACCGAGAGTTACTGAGCTTGGGCGTAGTTAAGGGAATACTGTGAGACCGCCGCCACCACTGTTGTGGTGGGTTGGGCTTCGATTCGAGCCGGTTGGTTAGGCTCCCAGTTCTGAGCGAAGGTGTTTTTGCAGGCTAGCACCGTGAAAAACGCGACAGCGAACCACAGAACCAGCGGGTAAACCCATTGCAACCATCTTACGCTCTGACTGTTCATGCCCATGCTCCCTGTTTCCATTCCATTCGGGTGACGTCTCTATGCAAGAGCAAGAGTGATGCCATGTGTCAGCTGAGGTTTCAGGCATGAGAATCTGGGCCCATATGGCTGGGTCCGTCGCAGAATGGGACAGAGGAGTGTGGAAACTGTTTCAAAGCTCGCGAACAAACGAGGCCGTAAGGGGCGCCTGGCTTTGGCGAATGGCTTGAGGAGACCCCTGGTCCACCACGCGTCCCCCTTCTAAGAGAAAGATCTGATCGGCGACTTCGAGCGCCCCTTCTATGTCGTGCGACACGACAAGCGCGGTCAGGCCCAAAGAGCGGTTGAGATCGCGGATGAGCGCATGCATCGCGCGCGAAGCAACAGGATCCAGTCCCGTGGTGGGCTCATCGAAAAGCAAAACCCTTGGGCGCGCTGCCAGCGCACGCGCGACACTCACTCGCTTTTGGATTCCAAAACTCAGCTCCGGCGGGAAAAAGCTCAGAAACTTTGCGTCCAACCCGACCTGCCTCAGCAGATCCGCTGCGAGCGTTTGAGGCGCTTCGGCTTCTCTCACTCCCAAAAGCAGATTTTCCATTACGGTCAGTGAGTCCATGAGAGCGGGAAACTGAAAAACCATTCCGCATTCCCGCCGCACCTCAAGAAGGCCCGCATCATCGAGTGCCGAGACATCGCGGCCATTTACCAGCACCTGGCCCGACTCCACGGCTTCTAGCCCGACGATATGCCGGAGAGCCACGGATTTCCCCGCTCCGGATTTACCGAGGAGAAATGCGGCTTGCCCCTGCGGCACTTCGAAGCTCAGGCCATCCAGCACACGCCGGCTGCCGAAGTGCTTGGTGACATTTTTAAACTCGATCAACAGCTAACTCCTCAGTCAAAGGCCCTTCTAAAGCTCCCTTGAAAAACTGCTGCACGGCCGCCGTTCCCGATTGGAAAGCGTCTTCCCATTTGCCTTCCCAACCGATCTTGCCCTGCCAGAGCATTCCGATTTTCTCCGTGAAGTGCCGGGCGGGTTTGGGGTTACTCGTCGCCATCAGGAAACTCACGGAGTGTCGCTCTTGCACTTCCGCGAGCAATTCCAAGATCGAGCGCCCCGTAATGGGATCCAACCCTGCCGTGGGCTCATCGCAAATCAATAACTCCGGAGAAAAAAGCAGCGCGCGCGCAATCCCCAACCGTTTTTGCATCCCGCCGCTGAGTTCATGCACACGCCTCGCGGCCGCATCCCCGAGCCCAACCTCTTCTAAGGCATGCTGCGCCTTTTCACGCTGTTCCGCACGAGACAAGGACGTTCGCTGTTGGAGCGGCACGGTGAGATTCTCGAGGCAGGTGAGGAAATCAAACAGGCCTGCTCTTTGGAAAACAAACCCAATCCGAGTTCGCAACTGCCGGCTTTGCGCGGGCGTCAGAGCCGCCCAGCTCTGCCCTAGGACCCGCAATTCCCCCTGAAAAGGGAGCAGCCCGGCAAAGGCTTTGAGAAGTGTCGTCTTTCCTGCTCCACTAGGGCCTGTCAGCAAATAGCTCTGCCCAGGCACGAGACGGAAATCCAGCCCCTGGAGAACGGGACGCTCTCGGTAGCTAAGGCAGAGATCGGCTGCTTCAAGAACCGGTTCTGCTACTGTAGCGCTCGCCTCCATACGCTTAAATTACCACGAGAATTCT
>JAIEOG010000071.1 GCA_019750655.1 bacterium | reverse complement strand
TTGTAATCGAGTCCAACAACATCCGCCGGATTGGTGCGAACCTCGCTGACAATCCGAAGATTGTGGTACCCAAAGTTTATCTCACGCACTCCAGCAAGCGCGTTTTGTGCTTGGAGCGTTTTGAAGGCGTCCGTTTCTCCGATCGCGAAGCTATCTTGGCAGCGGGAATTGATCCCGAGGCCATCGTCAAAGCCGGCAGTGAAGCGTTTTTCCATATGGTCATGCACGATGGCGTGTTCCATGGCGATCTGCACGGCGGGAATCTCTTTGTACTGACCGACGGCCGCATTGGCATGATCGATTTTGGCATTGTAGGCCGGCTTTCCCGCTCGGTTCGAGATGCCGTCATCTCCATGTTCATCGCGATTATCGACGAAGACTATGAAACGCTGGCCTATGAGTACATGGCCCTCTGCCAAACGACGGGCTCTCCCCAACCCGGCATGCTGCAAAAAGATCTCATGGACGCAATCTCGCCTTACGTCGGGATGTCGCTCGGAGAGATCAACATCGGGCAGCTGCTATTGAGATCGACCTCCATTGCCGTGCGCAACCACCTGCAGGTGCCGCGCGAACTGATGCTGCTTTTCAAAGCGATCCTGACTATTGAATCGCTCGGCAAGCGCCTGGCCCCGACTTTCGACATCTTGAGCATCGGGCATGAGCTTGCAAGCCAGGCCGTGGGTTTGCGCTACAGCCGCGAACGCATCGTGCGCGATGCCATCATGATCGGCCGCGACCTGCAGGGCCTCATTGAGATTTCCCCCCGGATTTTGCGACGCTTCCTCCTGCAGTGGTCGCAAAATGATTTCGCAATCGAACACCGCAACCCCGACAATGTCCGCGTAGCAGACGCGATCTTGATTGCTTCTCGTGTATTTGCTTGGGGCATTCTCGCGTTTGGCTCGTTCTTAATTGCCGCTATTTTTCTCTGGCAGGGGCAAGGGCCCTTGCTTTTTGGAATGCCTAGCGCGAGCCTATTGTGGGTCGGGTTCGGGCTTCTCGCATTAGTAGCGGGCCTGTGGCCCTTGCGAAAGATGTGAAATGAAGTCCGGCTTACTTGCGCTGTTTTTTTCGATCTCCTTTCCTCTTTTGGGCGCCGAAGACGCCACGCTTACAAAACTCACTAAGGCTTTTAAAGATACCGCGCCTCCCATCCAACAAAAGGTTGAACGCAAGGGCGACAAAACACTGGAAGTAGAATCCCTGCTCGAAATCGCGGGAGACCTGGCGTCGTTTGAGATGGTAGCCAAAGACCTGCCGCACTGGCGAGATTGGGCGTTTGAAAAAATCAACAACCCCGGTGAGGGCCAGAGCGACTACATCGTTCAACTGCACGATGCAGTCAGCAAAGCGCCCGAGCAAATGACTGCGCTTTTTTCCTTCAATCTGCCCTTCTTTGGCAAAAACCGTACGCGGAGTTTTCACATCCAGCAGAGCAAAATCCCGGCGGGCTATCGGATCCAAGCGGAGTCGCTACTCAACACCAACTCGGCTTTGAAGTCCGCGAAAGTCGTTGCGGATGCTTACCTAGCAACGACGAAGAAGAACATGCTCTGGGTTGCGATTCACGCAACGGTCGTGTTTAAGAGCTGGCTGATTTACGAAGCGTTGCCGGAGAAGGTAGTGCTACGAGAACTCGGTGATCGGTTGTCGACGATAGTGGCGAATTTCGAGACGGAGAGTACTCGCCGTAAACGAGGCGGCCCCGGGCTTCCCGCGCGTCCGATGCCGCCTGCGGAATCCCTGAACGAAGATTAGGGCCGCCTCAGAGGGGCGGCCCCTCAACTATTAAAGGTCGGCGCCGCGGAGAGTTTTGCGGCCGTTTGCTTTAGCGCGTTCCACGCCTTTAGCAATCGTGGTTTGGATCAAGCGACTCATCGCGTCGATCACGTCGGAAGAGCATTTCATCTTCGACTTCTTCACCAAGTCTTTCACTTTGGATTGAACCACCAATGCCGGTGTGCCTTTTTTAGCCATTGTATTTCCCCCTTTAAGAAATGTGTAAGTGAACCATACCAGGTTGTACAATAAAGCAAAACGGCTCCCACACTTACTATGAAAAAATTATTCGCTCTTGCAGTGGTGTTAACCGCCCAAGGCCTTCGTGCGGAAACGGGTGCTTACAAAACAATCGTCGATCAGATGCGGCAAATCGAAACCGCACATCCAAAAACAGCAGCGGTCTTTAGCATCGGGAACAACCAAGACGGAGTTCCCCTCTACGCTCTTAGAATCAGCACAGACCCTTCGAAGATGGATGCAAACAAAATCGGCCAGCTCGTCGTGGGAACACACCACGGAAACGAAAGGCACGCTGCGGTTTCCGCAATGCATTTCGCTCAAAGGCTGGTGACGAAATACGAGTCCAATGTGGTTTGGCAAAGCCGACTCGCAGATACGGAGTTCACTGTACTGCCCGTGCTGAATGTCTCGGGATACAATTCCAATCGCCGTGAAGAAGCCGGCCGCGATCCCAACCGCAACTACGCTGGCCCTTGCAATAGCAGCCAGCCCACTCTGGGCAGCATCAAAGCACTAGTACAGTTTCTCACTACGCGACTCTTCGCTGCCACGGTGACCATCCATGGCTACATCGGCGTGCTCGCCTACCCTTGGGGGTTCGCCACGACTCATGTCGAAACACGGGATCAAGCAACCTTCGATGCCTTAGCTAAAGAGGCCGCGAGCCATAATGGCTACCGCTATGGAACTTCGACAGACACCATCTACCCCGCAACGGGGACGTACGAAGATTACGTCTATTGGAAACACGGCATCTGGTCGCTACTCGTAGAACTTTACAATGGCTCCACCAATGACATCGCCGATACTTCGGATGCGATGTATTCATTCTTCGAGAATGTAGATTCAAGCCCCAGCGTGAATAACCAACACGATGGCCAGTGCACTCGCCGTTTGCTAGCCGATTTGCGGATGGATTAAGCAGCCGGGAAAAAAGGCCAGAGCACGTGTAGCAAGGAAAGCAGAAGCGCTGAGAACAACGGCACACTGAAGTTATCGTCTCCCGGGAATGGGATGAGCTCCGCGATCGTCGACACCAAACCACCCGCTAAGATCATAGCCACCAGTGGCGCGCCAGAAAGCCCGAGATAGAAAGCGGCAAAGGGCGCTGTTACAAGAGCACTCACCAGAAAATTTGCCAACGCGCCTTCCACGCTTTTTCCACCGGGGATTCTGTGTTTCCCATAGCGAGTCCCCACATAGGCTGCAACGGGATCTCCCACCGCCAGGAACAACACACTCAGCAAAGCAATGTTCTTCGAAAAAAAGAAAACAACGCCCGTCATCCCCAGAATGAAAAACGAATTCCCTGAAAGGCTCAGTAACTCGTTCCGCCGCATGATGGGACTGAAATACTTCAGCGCGAACTTTCGAAGCCAGGGCGATTGCAGGCGTGCAATATCGAAAACCAGTAGCGGGATACCAAAGAGGATGAGCAACCAGCAGGCCGTTTTGCGATCAATTCCCCAGGCATAGAGGGCAAAACAGCCCAGCCCCATAAAGAGGTGGTAAATCCGACGAATGGTGTGCGGGAGCCCGCGCCTTTGCCCTAAAACTTCTCGTTTCGCCTGCCGTATGTCGCGGGATTGCATGAATCCCCTTTAAACCAAACCCTCGTGTTAAAATAAAGGTTCAAACCTCTCTCCCCTCGGAAATTCCATGAAAAAAGCGCTTTGGGCCTTGGTCCTATGCCGTTCCGTATTGGCCAGCATCGTCTTGGACACTGATGCTGCGCAGCAAATCGATAATGCCGTCTTCCAAGCGGACGTCGAGATTCTCTCGTCGTCGACGATGAGCGATGACCGCACCTACGCCGTTACCCGCACACTCGCTCGAGTGAATGCCATCCACGCCACCCGCCCCGACGGCGGCTGGATTCCAGACGTCGGCAATACGTTCTGGCTTGATACACCCGGCGGCGAAATCGGCGAAACGGGCGTTACGTATTCCACTTACCCACGCGCCTACGTCGGGCGCCGCTACCACGCGGCTCTACGCCGATTGAACAACGGCGCCTTTGCATCCGTGGCTTCCGGACAAGGGCTAGTGGACATGGATGCGCGCCGGAACTTCTCGCGCAATCGTACCGATGGCAGCAACGGCCAAGGAACAGGCGCTTACCTGCATTGGGACTCGGCTTATATGCCGATCCCCTACTACATCAGCTTTCCGACCCTAGGCTTCCGCTTAGAGTGGGTCGACGCCATCGATGCCAGCTTCGGTGCGTGGCGCGAGCGCGAAGATACGATGCTTGAATTTCTCCCGATGGGCTGCGCGCAAACGGCGGCAAACCTCAATGACGGTGTAAACACATTGATTTACGTCACAAACGATTGGCCCTTTGAAGTGACTGCAATCGCCATCACCCGCAATTTCTACGTCGCGGGCGATGGGCCACGCGCGGGACTAATTCTCGACACAGACATCATGCTCAATGGTGATGAAACCCTCATTAACCAGGGCATCGCTCATGGCTTTACGACGACAGGCGAAGCGAATTGCCACGACTTGCAAAACATCCTCACCCACGAAGTCGGCCACTTCATCGGCCTCGGACACGAGACGACCCCGAAAGATAGCGACGCCACCATGTACGAAACCGCACAGCTGGGCGAAACACTCAAACGCTCTCTCTCGCAAAATGACATCGATGGCCTCATGAGCGCTTATTCCGGCGTAGGCCAAAAGGTGTGGCTATTCTCCTCGGCTGCGGCGTGCGCGATGAGTAGCGGCATTTTCTCCTGCGCTGCCGTCCATGGCTCTCGTCCAGACCCTGAAACCGTCGTCTGGATGTTCCTGGCCATCGGCCTGAGCTTCGGTGCCGGCCGTACCGTCATCCGCGCTTTGAAACGCCGGCGAGAATGAAATGCAAAAAGGGCTACCCGCCATATTAGCCCTAACCTGGGCACTGCATTCTTCCTGGGCTGCCGATGAAGAACTTGAGAATCGAAAGCGCGTTCTCGAATGCGAGAGAGCGTGGCTCGCTCAAGGTGAAATGAACCATGCGCAACGCATGGCGATCCACGCCACCATCGCACACCTCAACTACCACAACAGCGAGCTACCTCCCGACTGGAAGCAACGGTTTGGTTTTGATGCTTTCTCTTCCACAGAAAAAGCCCTCCTAACGCTTCGCCAAGAAATCAAAAAAAGACAAGCACCCGTAACTTTTTCTCTGATCTCTTTTGGACTTAAAGCTGGAGCATCGGAAGAATACCGAACAGCCTTTAAAGAAGATTGCCTGGACGCTTACGTCGACCATTACGTTAAGACGGGCAAAACGCCTAATAAATGGATGGAACAGGTAGGGTTCAAGAGCGACCAGTTTTACGGAATGGGACTCTATGGAAAAGAAAAGCGCGATAGACACTTAAGTATTTTTTCTTCACAAGAAGAGGCGATATTAGCAGTACGCGAACGCGCGAAAGAGCGTGGCGTTAGTTTCCCCCTCTTCAAAGTAACTTTCAAAGCACCGCGTTCCGAAAAATACAAAGCACTGGAACGGGAGGATGCGCTTAATGCCTACCTGGATTGGGTTAAAATCCAAGGCCTTTCTCAAATCACGGAAGCTGGATGGAAGAAAATCGGTTTAGACCGAGAGCGGTTTACAGGGCAAAAGAGATATTCTATCGGCAAACCGTTTGAACACCGCCGTATTTTCGATAGTCGAGAAAAAGCCTTCTTAGCCCTGAAAGAACAAGCCGCCCGCCGCGGCATTCCCTTTTCGCTTATCGATATAGAGTGGCGCGACGGCTATTCTGCAGCCCTGCGAAAAGAATTGCAGAAGGAATCGGTGGATCGGGTGCTTGCTTGGGTGAAAGCCAACAAAGGGCGTACTCCTCAAGAAAGTTCCTGGCATAGCGGTGATAAAGGGCTAAACCTGGATCGAGAAGCGTTTTTTGGTATCGGCAAATGGGCAGAAGGCAGCGAGTGGAGAGCTACAGCTCTGTTCAATAATCCTAGTGAAGCGCTCCTGGCACTCGCGCAACGTGCACGTCAGTTAGGAGTGCCTTTACGGCTTCTAGATTTCGAATTCACAAATATCGTCCCTTCAAAAGACCTACGCCTAGCTTGGCAGGGCGAAGCCACAGATATAGCCGCAGACTGGTTGCGCCAAAACCCCGGAAAAATACTCTCGAATGACTCTTTCGGCGGTTTAGGAATCCCAACGACTTACCAGCGCTTCTACGGCATGGGAGATCCCAATCAGGCGATTTTCCCTAACCATGCCGATGCCTGGCTCGCGATCAAGGATAAGGTTTTAACTCTAAACAGCAAAGCCGCTCAAGCCGCACAAGCCGCAGGCAAGCCGGCCCCACAGCCCATTCGTTTTTCATTACTCGACCGACGCTTTCAGGGAGCAATCCCTCAGAAGTTTAAAGATGCGGTACGTCGCGAGGCTATCGAAATTTGCAGAGATTGGGTTACGATCCACAAAAGACTCCCGCGCCCAGCAGATTTTCATAAGGGTGAAGGAGGAGTAGGAATCTCAGAGGATCGCTTCTTCGCAACCTATTACTATGCTCCAGGAAAAGCCTTCAACGGGTATGCTATTTTCCCAAGCACAGCGCAGGCACTTCAAGCTCTCGAGCTCATAGTCCCCAACCAGTAGGTTACTTCCCTTTTTTTAGTTCTTTTTTGGCGGTAGTGGCCGCAGAGCTCTTCGGGTAACGATCAACGACTTCTTGGAAAAAGAGCTTCGCTTCTTTCTCTTTCCCTAAGCCACGGAAACTCTGCGCTTGGCGCAATGTCGCGGTCGCAGCATTGGGATCTTTCGGGTAAGCCTTTTTAAACTCAGAAAACTCGAGAGCCGCAGCACCGTAATCGCGCGAAGCAAAATACGCTTCTGCAAGGAGCTGGTGCGCCTTGCGCACTTCCGGAGAATTCTTCGGCTTCGTGCGCATCACTTCTTTGGCTTCTTCAATCGCTTCTTCGTACTTCTCGGCGTCGAACAACTCAGTCGCCGACTCAATGCTCGCCGCTTTTTGGATTTTGGGCGGAGGCGCTGCCGTCGCTGCTGCGAGCTGTTGTTCTAAAACTCCGACGCGTGTGCTGAGCGTTTGAACTTCTTTGCGCAGGTCTTCGTTTTGGACGCGCTGGAGCTGCGTTTGTTCTTCCAAGCCTGTGCTTATGCGGGTGAGCTCCGTGCGAAACTCCTCGGACATCACATCTAAGTCCGCGCGCGCACCACGGGCTTCACGCACTTCTTGTTTGATACGTTCGTATTCTTGTTCGCGCTTGATCTCGCGTTTGGTTTTGCAACCACCAAGAGCGGAGAGGACTACAAGACTCGCTAAGAGGCCTAGAAGAAATTTTCTCACAGCTTAAGGCTCCGCACTTTCCGCGTCGCGCCCCTTGATGAGGCGTTGTTTCACCAACGCAGCGTATTCCGCCTTCTCTGCCAACAAGCGCGCCTGCTCGGCGTGCTTGCGGCTCGAATCAAAATACCCGTCCGTATAATCCTTTTTGGCGCGTAGGTAGAAGTTCTCGGCCTTGCGGAACTCATCGGTCGCCAAGGATTCCGCTTTCACCTTCTGCGCGGAACGTAAGGCGACGTCGGCAAGGGCTAGTTCCTTGAAGGGGCGAGACTCGCATCCAATCGCAAGTAGAGCCAAAAAAAGAAAGGGGAAACGCCGGCCCAAGCGACCCACGTTTCCCCTAATTTGAAAGCGTTCTAACTGCACTTTAGCGCGTCAAGACCACGAAAGAAGCGCGGCGATTGCGGGCCCAGGCAGCTTCATCGCCCCCCATTTCCGCCGGCCGTTCTTCGCCGTAGCTGATTACCGAGATCCGCGAAGCATCGACACCGAGCTTTTGCAGATAATCTTTAGCTGCGTTTGAGCGGCGTTCGCCCAACGCTAAGTTGTATTCCGTCGTGCCGCGCTCATCGCAGTGGCCTTCGACTTGGATCGTTGCCGTCGGGTTGTCCGTCAGCCACTGAGCCGAAGTTTTCAGCGTGTCGCGTGCCGTGTTGTCCAAGCTGAAGCTATCAAAACCGAAGTATACGGTCTCGAGTTCCGCCGCTGCGGGGGATGCGTCCCCTGCGGATAAAGAAGGTGCCGCCTCCGCGGGAGCCGGTTCTTCCACTGCCGCGCCTTCCGACGGGCTGAAGCCAGGTTCATCGGGCTTCACATCTTTTTTGCTGCATGAAGAGAATGCCACTGTCATCGCCAGGGCGAGAACCGCAACCAGGGGAAACCGAAGATGTGTTCCGTTCATCTGTAGCTCCTTATATAGACTAAAAGTTAAACGAAAAATGTTTGTTTATACAGGTTTATTTTGTGACATCATGCGTGAAAGAGCTCTCGGGAAACGAGTTCTTGCGCGCCGCTCCATTCCCTTCTAACGTCGACAAACGTGAAAATCCTCGCTCTGAAACACCGTCAGCTCGGCGACACAGTCTTGTGGACCGCGGCTCTCCAAGCATTGCGAGAACTTCACCCCGCTGCCGAGATCGATTTGGTGCTTCCTTCGGCCTATGCCGAGCTCTTTGGACGCGACTCCCGTTTTAAAACGCTTTTCCCGATTGGACGTGACGGCGCCAGCCTTTACTACTCCCAGTGGAAAAACCGTGGTTACGATCTCGCGCTCGCATTCCACGCAAGCTCCCTCACCCGCAAATGGGCGCGCGCGGCCGGTGCAAAGCAGTGTCTAATTCACCACCACAGCCGCAAGGGTCTGCGCTTTGGATCTGATTTGGCGATCGTCGATGCGGGAAAACCCATGGGCGCCACCGAACGCGATTTAAATGTAATCCGCACTCTGGGTTGGAAAGGCACGGCGCCCGCGACGGCATTGGAACTCCCCCCTAGCCCCGCGCTGGGTTGGAACGCTTCGCCTTTGCCGCGGATCGTCTTTGGCCCCGCTGCGAGCCGCCCGGCGAAACGCTGGCCTCTGCAAAACTACCTATCACTGGCGGAGAGACTCGCGCCCCACGCGCAGGTGCGCTTCATTGCACCTTCCGCTGCGGAATTCTCGGGCCAAGAGGCATGGTTTAGCGCAGACAAGCCCTGGATCTTCACGCCGACACTGGCGGAAGCCACCGCCGTTCTCAAAGGCGCCCAGTTTTACGTCGGTTCTGACTCCGGCCTCAAACACTTAGCGATTGCCTTGGGCCTGCGCACCCTGACTCTTTTCGGCCCCGAATCCGTGGGCGAATGGCACCCCTATGACCTGAAAACCCACCCCGTCCTGCGCCAAGCCGTCGAGTGCCGCACCCAGGACGCAGATAAACCTGAGTTTGCCTGGTGCGGGGTCTATACCTGCCCGCTCGCCTCCCATGCTTGCCTGAGCCTAACCACCCCAGAGCGGGTCGC